>JAJUGC010000032.1 GCA_029268325.1 Gammaproteobacteria bacterium
AGCGCCACCTACCGGCTACCCGATTACCCATACCCTGGCTGCGGTCAGTGTGATCCATGAGTCTTGCGCTACAGCCGATGCTCTGGCGACTGCGTTTATGGTTATGGGTACGCAACAAGCGATGGAATATGCAGTCGAACAGGGTATAGCGGCCTATTTTATAGATAGGGTCGATAATGAATTTGTGACTGTCCAAACGGAACAGTTCAAGCAGTTTCTGAAATGAAGAGGACTTACAGATGGGCATTTTCCTGGTAGTGTTCCTGGGCATGGTCATTCTAGTAGCCGCCATGGCAATTGGCGTCATGATGGGACGCAAGCCTATTGCTGGCTCCTGTGGTGGAATGAGCGCATTGGGCATGAAAACAGCGTGTGAAATTTGCGGGGGTGATGATGCCAAGTGCGAAGAAGAAAGCGCCAAACAGGCCGCGAGAAAGAAAGCCCAAGACCCAACAAAAGGCGCTGCGCTCTTCCACGATGCGGCAGCGGACCACAAAAGCTAAGAACGAATTGGGAGTGCAGGGTGTAATGGCTGAGTTTCATTATGATGTTGTGGTGATCGGCGCCGGTCCTGCGGGAGAAGGCGCGGCGATGAATGCCGCCAAACATGGTCGGCGTGTTGCGGTGATCGAAGACAAACCCCAGGTTGGCGGAAGCTCAACCCACCTGGGTACGATTCCATCCAAGGCACTGCGCCATGCCGTCAAGCAGATCATCACCTTTAATACCAACGGGATGTTCCGCGACATTGGCGAGCCCCGTTGGTTTTCCTTTCCCCGGGTATTGCAGAGTGCGGAGCGGGTGATTGCCAAGCAGGTAAAGCTGCGCACCCAGTTTTATGCTCGCAATCGCGTCGACCTTCACCGGGGGCGGGCCTATTTCCATGATCCACACCGTATCGAAGTACGGGGCGCCGAAACATCGGCCCGGAACTTTTTAACGGCGAAACAGGTTGTGATTGCAACTGGTTCGCGTCCCTATTTGCCGCCGGATATCGATTTTAACCATAGCCGGATTTACAACAGTGACTCGATCCTGAAGTTGAGTCATACGCCCCGCACGATGATTATCTACGGAGCGGGAGTGATCGGCTGCGAGTATGCCTCCATTTTTGTAGGGCTTAACGTGAAGGTGGATTTGATCAATCCGGGTGGTCGTCTGCTGTCGTTCCTGGATGATGAGATTTCCGATGCCCTGAGTTACCACTTGCGGGATAACGGCGTGCTGGTTCGCCATAACGAACAGTACGAGAGTGTGCAGGGGGATGACCACGGGGTCGTTGTGACCCTTAAGTCTGGTAAGCGCCTGCGGGCCGATGCCTTCCTGTGGTGTAACGGACGCTCCGGTAATACTGATGACCTAGGGTTGGAGAATATTGGCCTGGAGCCCAACGCCCGGGGGCAACTGCAGGTGGATGGCCATTATCGCACCCAGATTCCCCATATCTATGCGGCAGGCGATGTGATTGGCTGGCCAAGCCTGGCCAGTGCTGCCTATGACCAAGGGCGCTCGGCATCATCCGATATTGTTCAGGATGAGTATTTCCGGTTCGTGGACGACGTGCCGACAGGTATTTATACCATTCCGGAAATTAGTTCAGTGGGTAAAACGGAACGGGAACTGACCGAGGCCAAAGTGCCCTATGAAGTTGGGCAGTCCTTCTTTAAAGACCTGGGCCGCGCGCAGATTACCGGGGAGACCGTGGGCATGCTGAAGATCCTGTTCCACCGGGAGACCAAGCAGTTGCTGGGCATTCACTGCTTCGGCGACCAGGCTTCCGAAATTATTCATATTGGACAGGCGATCATGCGTCAGCCTGATGGTGCCAACACCATCGACTACTTTATCAATACAACCTTCAACTATCCCACCATGGCCGAGGCCTATCGGGTGGCCGCTCTGAACGGACTCAACCGAATCTTTTAAGGTCCGGGTAGCACATCTCACGCAGTTAATACTGGCGTGAGATGTGGATTCCTTTCTTAGTTCCCTTCGATCTTTCCATCTCCCTCAATGTGAATCAGCTCGAGCTGTTGAGGCTGTTCGTGTTGGCGCTTCATGTACTCCAGCGTGTTGCTGGGATAATCCGTAATGATGCTGTCGACGCCGTCCTGCTGTAGCCTGAGCATCTCCGGTAAGCTGTTCACTGTCCAGGCCGAAACGTGCAGCCCATGGCGGTGGGCTTCGGCAATGATTTCCGGGGTGCAGATCTTCCAGTTGATACAGAGGTATTCACACTGGTTTTTAAGGGCTGTGGCCAACGGGTTGGGGAAGCGGTACTCGGCTACGTAACCGGTGGGAATCTTGGCATTGAGGCGCTTGATTTGCTGGATCACCCAGACGACCGAGGAAGTGATGATCACTTTGTCCTGCAAGTGGCTATTCCGCTGGATCATTTCCACGAGCCGGTTGCACAGGATGTTCAGGCGTTCACGCTTGTCGTTCTTTACTTCCAGCTGGATTTTCTCGATATCCGGGCAGGCACGGAAGATCTCTTCCAGGCGGGGAACCGGAGTGGGATCGGGCCAGGGAGGTGTGTTATGGCGAGCATCAAGCTGGGCAAGCTGCTCGGCAGTGGTTTCGGCGACCTTGCCGGGTTGGCCCGTGGTGCGCTCCAGGGTTTTATCGTGAATGACCACGATCTGGCGGTCTGCAGAGAGTTGTAAATCCAGCTCGAAGTGACGGATGCCATTGCGATAGGCATGGACGAAGCCGGCTACCGTATTTTCCGGCGCCTCATTACGGGCGCCACGATGACCGAAAATCAGCATATTGATCTGTTGTCCTTTGGGTAGAAAACCAATTCCAAGGCTGCATTAATGAATACAGGCGGACCCATCAGGCTTGATGGAGACCTTAGGCCTGATGGAGTCCTGAAGTCTGATAAAGCTTGACCCGCTTTTGATAAAGTTCATGGCAAAGCTGGATATCTTCTAGAAAACGCGGCAGCTCGTCCAGCAACAAGGCTTGAGGGCCATCCACCAGGGCTTTGGCCGGAGCCGGGTGGAAATCCACCAGTACCATATTGGCGCCGGCAATCACCCCCTGGGCCGTTGCATGCTGGATGTCCAGGATCCCATCGGGCCCTTTGTCGCGGCTCCCCACGGAATGGGATGGATCAATACAGACCGGCATTCTGGTCAAGCGTTTCACTACCGGCACATGGGCAAAATCCACCATGTTGCGATGGGGGCTGCCTGCCCCGGTTTTCATGCCGCGCAAACAGAAAATAACATTGGCGTTCCCTTCGCTGGCCAAATACTCCGCTGCATTGAGTGACTCGTTCAGGGTGATGCCGAATCCCCGCTTGAGCAATACGGGAAACTCCTTTTGTCGGCCGATGGCTTTCAGGAGCTCGAAGTTCTGGGTGTTGCGGGTGCCGACCTGAAGCATCACCCCGGTCGGGTGGCCGGTTTGGTGCAGGGCTTCGCGGATTTCATCGATGTGGCTCTCATGGGTGATTTCCATGGCTACCACCTTAATGTCGTACTTGCCGGCCAGCTCGAACACATAGGGCAGGCATTGCTTGCCGTGGCCCTGAAAGGCATAGGGACTGGTACGCGGCTTATAGGCGCCCATCCGGGTACACTGCTGGCCCTGGGCCTTCAATGCCTTCATCATTGTTTCGACGTGTTCCGGTGTATCCACCGCGCACAAGCCGGCAAATACATGGAGGTTACTCTGGTCGAACCGGATGCCGTTGTATTCGAAACCTGTCGTGCGGCGTTCGTACTGATGGCGGCCCAGTATGCGGTACTCATCGGAAATGCGGATCACCTGTTCCACACCGGGCAGGGCGGCAATCTCATCGCAATCCAACGCCTGGGTGTTACCGATCAGGTACACTTCGGTCAGTGTCTGTTCGGCACCTTTTACCTCGTGGAGTTTGACACTGACGTTGGGCAACTGGGCCAGGAACTTGAGTGTATGGCTCAGTTCGGGGCTATCTTGGGTCAATTCGGAATTGAGGATGATAAGCATAGGGCCTGCCGGTCGGTGATTTGATTCCAAAACCACATCGGTGCGCCGCTGATCAACGCACGGCGCTGGAGCTCTCCAGTACAAGTTAAGCCTTGCGGGCTTCCTCAGCAAGATGGCGAGCCTGCACGAACTGTACATGGGGGATGTACAGTAAGTCTGCAACACGCCGGATCATATGCTCTTCCAAGGCGGCAATGCGTCCATCGGCTAAGGCGACATCCCACATCAGGCGCAGTAACTGGAACTTTTGCTGGGCATCATAGTGCTCGTGGATCAGGTTGGTGAACTGATACAAGGAGGTGGCCTCTTTGGCTTCCTGGCCAGCGAGCGCCATGATTTCGTCGACTTCTTCCTGACTGAGCTGGAGCAACTGCCGTGCTGAGTCGGCCACCACCTTTAGTTCGTCTTCAGAAACGCTTTGGTCCATCCGGGCAACCTCCAGCATTAAGGCGCAGGCGGCCAGTTGCAGACGATGTTGTGGCGGCTCCGCTGAAGTCCGCGGCTCCAGGTGTTGTTCAAAAAAACGTTTGATTTGACTCAGCATTTCGGTTGACCTTCAGCACGTAGGAGCCATGCCCTTTCAAGGGGGATCAAGTGGATTGATACAAGAGGTTTTCCAGAGTGATTTGGTCCGCTGCGAAACGGCGGATGCCTTCCGCAAGCTTCTCAGTAGCCATCTGGTCTTCATTCAACTGCCAGCGGAATTCCGCTTCGGACAGGCTCAAGGGTGGCTGTTGGGTCGTCAGCTCTGGTACCAGCCGGCGCTCCAGGGGGGCGTTATCTTGGGCGAGTTCCGCCATGAGTTGAGGGCTGATGGTTAACTTGTCGCAGCCGGCGAGCATTTCGATTTCACCCGTGTTGCGGAAACTGGCGCCCATGACCACAGTGGTAATGCCATGTTGCTTGTAATAGCGATAGATTTGGGTGACTGACTGCACTCCCGGATCGGTTTCGGGAGTGTACTCTTGCCCGGTGTGTTCCTTGTACCAGTCGAGAATCAGTCCCACGAAGTGGGAGATCAGATGGACCCCGGCTTCGGCGCAGGCCACGGCCTGACAGAAACTGAACAGCAGGGTCAGATTGCAGCGAATGCCTTCCCGCTCCAGGATACGGGCGGCCTGGATGCCCTCCCAAGTAGAAGCGATCTTGATCAGAATTCGCTGCGAATCCACACCTCGTTCACGGTAAAGGGAAATTAGCCGGCGTGCCCGGTCCACCGTGGCCTGAATATCGAAGGAGAGGCGGGCATCCACTTCCGTTGATACAACGCCCGGAATAACCTTGAGGATCTCTGCGCCGATACTTACTGCTAGGTGGTCGCAGAGGTTATTTTTGCGGGCCTGCTCGTTACCGCCTTCCCGCTCTGCAAATGCACGGGCCTCGGCCAGCAAGGGCTGGTACTCAGGCAATTCTGCTGCCTTGAGCAACAGGGAAGGGTTGGTGGTCGCATCTTCCGGTTGATGGGTGCGAATCGCCTCAATATCGCCGGTATCGGCGACAACGGTCGTGAATTGACGGAGCTGTTGTAGTTTATTTTCCATAATATGCGCCAAATGACAGGTTCCTAATAATTACTTGTACACAGCTTGTATCAGCATGGCCGGGCAGAATTAAAGGGCACAGGAGTCCGGCCGGCCCGCATTCCATTCCTGTTGTCGTTGCATGGCTGTTTCCACCAGGGCTACAGCTTCCCGGAGCAGTTCAGGGGAGGCTCCCGGGCGAGGGCCCTTCTCGGACAGCAGGCGACGGAATTGCTTGCCCCCTGGCTCTCCATGGTAAAGCCCCAATATATGGCGTGCAATGTGCCAGAACTGGGCACCTTGGCTGATTTTCCGTTCCATGTAATCCAGCAGTTGTTCCATAACCTGGGCCCGGTCCAGATCGGAGCGGCTATCGTCGTCGAACAGGGCGCTATCCACCCGGGAAAGCATCCAAGGCCGTTGATAGGCTTCTCTGCCGATCATGACCCCATCCACCTGGGCCAAGTGCTCCTGGCAGGCCTCAATAGTTTGGATCCCCCCGTTGATCAGGATCTCCAGGTGGGGGAAGTCCCGTTTTAGCTGGTACACCACTTCGTAACGAAGGGGAGGAATCTCCCGGTTCTCCTTAGGGCTCAGTCCACTGAGGATGGCCTTGCGGGCGTGGACGATAAAGGTACGGCAGCCGGATTCCTGGACGGTTCCCACAAAGTCACAGAGTTGGGCATATGAATCCTGGTCGTCGATCCCAATCCGGTGTTTGACGGTGACAGGAATCTCCACCGCATCAAGCATCGCTTTTAAGCAGTCGGCCACCAGCTGCGGATGGGCCATCAGACAGGCACCGATCATATTGTTTTGCACACGGTCACTGGGGCAGCCTACATTCAGGTTCACTTCATCATAGCCCCATTGTTGAGCCAGGCGGGCACATTCCGCCAGTTCGGCGGGGTTGCTTCCTCCCAACTGGATAGCCACCGGATGCTCTTCCGGGTTGAAATCCAGAAACCGGGCACGGTCGCCGTGCAATATGGCGCCAGTCGTGACCATTTCCGTATAGAGCAGGGCATGACGGGATAGAAGCCGCGCAAAGTAGCGATAATCGGGCGTCGTCCAGTCCATCATGGGTGCGATGCAAAAGCGCCGGTTAAGAGATTTTGAAGTGTCGGAAACAGTTACAGACATGCAATGACCGAAATTAGCTGGAATTTCGGGCCATTATACGTGGAGCGGCGGCTGGAAATCGAATTGGGAAACAGCTCTGATGTGATGAAGGGATCTGGCTTGCTAATGGGGCAGGGGAGTGTGCAATCAGGCCACCACCTGCCCCAAATAGATGTCAGGGCTTGGGCTGAAAGGAATCGCTTAGCGCAGGCAGCGATGGATGGCTTCAGCGAGGTTAGTCAGGAATTGGGCATAGGAGCCGGGACCTGGTTCAATTTCTACGCCCAGCGGGTCCAGGATCTCCTGGCGAATATTCAGGCCTTCTGTGAGGCTGTTCAGGTAGCGGGGCTGGATTTGCGGCTCCAGCAGAACGCAGTGAGCCTGGGAGCTCTCCAGAACAGTACGCAGTTGGGTAAGGTGGCGAGCGCCAGGCGAGCGTTCCGGAGTGATGGTAAGCGCACCGACCTGGTTAAGCTCATAGTGTCCCACAAACCGGCCATAGGCATCATGGGTAACCAAAAAACCTTTCTCCCCCACTGGCTGTAATAAATCCCGATTGGATTGATCGGCTGTACGCAAGCTCTTATTGAACTCGGCCAGGCGTTGCTGGAATTGTTGAGCCTGTTCAGGGCGCAGTTCGCTGAATAACTGGGCGGCCACTTTGGCAATTTCCGGTGCCAGTTCCGGGCTCAGCCAAAGGTGCGCGTCGCCATGGGCATCGTGGTTGTGGTGATGGCCGTCGTGGTGATGATGGGCTCCGTGGTCATGGTCATGGTCATGGTCGCGACCACTGTGCCCGTTAGCGTCTGATAGAAAGGCAGATAGCTCATGCTGAAGCTGGACGGATCGCTTCGGCTTGAGACTGGTGACCACCTTGGCGAGAAAGGTTTCCATGCCTGGACCAACCCACACCAGGGCATCGGCCTTACTCAGCTTGGCCATGTCGGACGGCTTCAGCTGATAGATGTGGGGGCTTACGCCGGGGTTCAACAGCAGGTCTACTTGTACCGCGTCGCCGGCAATTTCCGAAAAGATGAGCTGTAGGGGCTTAATGGAAACCAAGACCCGAGGTTGTGTATCAGCCACCACCTGTTGCATGGCTCCCGATAGGAGGATGAGGGAAAGAAGGCACTTATTGATGAGGGTACGCACAGCAGACTCCAGGGCGTTGAATTGGGACAAGGCAGTGGTCGGAAGGATGATATGTTATAGTATAACGTTCCTGCAACAGGAAATTGTTGTTTGTCCTGGGCTCAAAGCTGCTGAAACGCTGTAAAAAATTTGAAGCCTGGGCAGACACCTACTACTGTTATAGGGCCAAACCCCTGTAAGTCGTGATGTTTGGCCAAAGCCTCGATGTAGACCTGGGTGAGTATGTTGTCATGATGCCAAAATTTGGTGGGCGAAGTGGTATTTTGACCTTGACCATTAAGGACAAGGCAGTGCTTTACGCGGCCTATATGCCGTTTATCAAGAATGGCGGTCTGTTTATCCCAACAACCAAAACCTATCAGTTAGGCGACGAGGTGTTCCTGTTACTGAACCTGATGGATGAGCCTGAGAAGATTCCTGTAGCCGCCAAGGTCGTTTGGGTAACCCCCCGTGGAGCGCAAGGTAACCGGGCAGCGGGCATTGGCGTTCAGTTTAGCGCTGAGGATGAAACCGCCAAGAATAAAATCGAAACCTATCTGGCTGGCGCCTTGAGTTCCGACCGTCCCACCCATACCATGTAGGCAATTTGAATCCGCCCTAGGGCTTCAAGGTTGTCTAACATGTTGATTGATTCCCACTGCCATCTCGACCGACTCGATTTGTCCCGTCATGAGGGGCAACTGGAGGCGGCGCTCGACGCCGCCCGCCAGGCCGGAGTGTCCGGTTTCCTGAATATCTGTATCGATCTGGAAAATTTCCCCAAGGTGCTGGAAATTGCCCGTGCCCATGACGACATCTGGTGTAGCGTTGGTGTGCATCCGGGTACCAAGGAGGGGGAGGCGCCAACGGTTGAGCGTCTGATTGAACTGGCCAACGATCCGAAAGTCGTGGCGTTGGGGGAAACCGGGCTGGACTATTACTACGGCAAGGGCGACGAGGCGGATCAGCAGGAGCGTTTCCGTGCCCATTTGCAGGCCGCCCGTCAGATCCGCAAGCCGGTTATTGTCCATACCCGGGATGCCCGGGAAGATACCCTGCGGATTATTCGTGAAGAATCAGATCCAGATGTGGGTGGCGTACTCCATTGCTTTACGGAATCCTGGGAAATGGCCAAAGCGGCCATGGACGAAAACTTCTACATCTCCTTTTCTGGCATTGTGACGTTCAAAAATGCCGTGGAGCTGAAGGAAGTGGCCAAAAAGGTGCCTTTGGAACGGATGCTGGTGGAAACCGACTCTCCCTATCTGGCCCCGGTTCCTTTCCGAGGCAAGCCCAATGAGCCCCAATGGGTGCGCCAGGTCGCTGAGTATGTAGCAGAGCTCAAGGGTGTTTCCCTTGAGGAACTGGCAGAAGTGACCAGTCAGAACTTCAAAAAGCTGTTTCCGGCTACGGCCCATTAATTTCGAGGGCTCCGGTTAGTGGCGCTTTCCTATCCTGTCGAGATTCGGCTTTCCACCGGTCGTTTGGAGCTGGCGGCCCGACATTGGGGCAATCCGGCTGCTGAGCCGGTCCTTGCCATCCATGGCTGGCTGGATAACGCGGCCAGCTTTGATTTCCTGCTGCTCCATTTCGATCTGGAGCGGTATCAGGTGGTGGCACTGGACCTGCCGGGCCATGGCTGGTCTGATCACCGTCCGCCGGGTGAATCCTATCACTTGCTGGAATATGTGCGGGATATTGTTGCTGCGGTGGAAACCCTTGGCTGGACGAACTACCGCCTCCTGGGGCACTCCTTGGGCGGCTCCCTGGCGATGCTGGCGGCCTGTGCCTATCCGGAACGGATTCGCCAGTTGGTGTTGCTGGATGCTCTAGGGCCGCTGACGGGCCCAGAGGAAAATGGACCGGCCTTGCTGCGCCAAGCCCTGGATAAAAGTATCCAGGGCAGCTCGAGGATGGCCTCCTATCCGGACTTCGACGCGGCGGTAGCGGCCCGTCAAAAAGGCATTGGCGCTTTGTCCGAAGACGCTGCGGCAACCATTGTTGAACGTAACCTCCAGCAGATTGAGGGCGGTGTGAAATGGCGTACCGATCCCCGTTTGCGCTGGCCCTCCTATCAGCGGATGACAGAAGGGCAGGTGGCAGCCTATCTCAAGGCAATCCAATGCCCGACCCTGTTAATTGCTGGTGAACAGGGTATGCTCAAGCCCGGGCACCCCCGGATGGAATCAAGACTTGCCTGCATTTCCAATCTACGGCTTGAGTATGTGGAGGGCGCCCATCATCTCCACATGGAACCACGCCCGGATTTGGTTGCTAAGCTTATTATGGATTTTTACGCCGAACCGGCTTAGCTCGCGATATCAGGGTTAGGCCTGTGTCTTTACGGCTTTTATGAAAGTGGGCACTTATTTCCCCAGTGGGAGTCAAAGCCCAAGGTCTGTCATGGGGCAGCCCATGATCCGCAATCGAAATTCCTGGATGTAATAATCGGAGCAATGAATGCCTGTCTATCTGAAACGAGGTTTCCCTTTTTGGGGGTTCTTGCTGTTGGGGATGCTGGTCAGCCTGCCATTCCAAGCCCTTGCTGATGCCAGAGAGTTTGCCTGGTTGGAGAGATTTCCCAACTCGGACCTGGAGCAAGTAGAACAAAAGCAGGTGCCGGAATATCGCTTGCTCCTGGGACAGTTGCGTATTATCAGTAAGCAGATTCGCTCCGAAGAGCAGCGCCTGAGCGGGCAGCTGACCCGCTTGACCTATCGCATTCCAAATGGTCATAGCAGCCGGGCTGCCTATGAGCACTTCCTGGCCCAACTAAAGACCCAGGGGGCAGAAATACTGTTCAGCTGTAGTTCCCGGGATTGTGGCCGCAGCAGTGAGTGGGCCACGGACGTCTTCGGTATCGCCAATCTCTATGGGGTTGAACGGGAGCAGAATTACCTGGCCGCGCGATTGGTTGCGGATGACAAGCAATATTACGTCGCCCTGTACACCATCATGCGTGGCAACCAGCGTGTCTATGCCCACCTGGATGTGATCGAGACTGACGCGGATGGAGAAGCCCCATCCGGCCCATCCACGTCATCCGGGGTTATGTTGCCGATTCGCGGGAATGACTTCGCCGCGTCCTTTCCCGAGCAGCTTAGAGACTTTGTAGAGCAAGCGCGCAATGCGCCAGAGCAAGTGGTCTGGATCGTTTTGCACTCCCAAGGCAGCAGCTTTACCGAGGCCACCCAACGCAGTGAGCCTTTCGGCAACCGTTTGAAGCTTTGGCTGGTCTCCCGGGGAATCGCGGAGCAGCGGATCCGCACGGTCGCCGTTGGGCCCTTGGCGCTACCCCATCATCCCGCTGTACCGAGGGAGCGGGCCGAGCTGTTTTTGCTGGCGGAGTAATGGTCTGCGGCCGGTTAAGCCTAACCTAGCTCTTTTGGCATAGGCTTAATCGGGAAAGTAGGGAAGGGGAGAAAGCCTGATGGCAATCATTGAGCGAAAGCCCACGGTCGCCCTGGTCCTGGGTAGTGGCGGGGCCCGAGGCTATGCCCATGTTGGGGTGATCGAGGTGCTTCTGGAGCAGGGCTTTGAGATCAAGGCAATCTCGGGCTGCTCCATGGGC
>JAJUGC010000033.1 GCA_029268325.1 Gammaproteobacteria bacterium
AATTCTTGGGCTGTCTTTTCTTGACACTGGCTTTTGCTTCGGGAGTCAGGGCGGAGTCCGTACCTCCGGTGGTGATGTTCAGTATTGACCACTGCCCATCCTGTCTGGCTGCCAAGGAATATCTCACCAAGGAGGAAGTCCCCTTTGCCGAATACAATATTGACCAATCTCCCAAGGCCAAGGATGTCTTCAAACGGTTAGGAGGGCGTGGAGCGCCATTTTTCCTCATCGAAGGAAAACGGTATCACGGGTTTGACCCTGACCGTTTCGACCGCTTGGTGGAACACCTAAAAGTCACTCGTTAGGCCGGGATCAGGGGCTTTGGCTTCCTGATCGATCCCCAGTTCGTAATAGGCGGCTTCGATCTTTTCCATTAAATCCTTCCCATTGGGCAATTGCTTGGGCACCAGGTAAGCGGCTTTCTGGCTGATCAAGCGCACGCTCTTCAGGTTAGGGATGGGGTTTTCGCTTAACACTTCCATCACCGGGTCAACGTAGTCCAGCAGGTAATCGCCGCGGCCGAGCTGCAGCATCTGCAGTGCGCTTCGGTGAGTGGGAGTGGTAATGACGTTGATCTGATTTTTGGGATCCCGTATGTCGTATAAAAGGCCCGCATAGGTGTAGCCGGCGATCAGAATGACCTGGTGCCCCCGGAGGTCATCGATGCTTTGGATGGTCGGCGTGCCGTCCAGAAACCAGGCGTTTAAGTGGGTTGTAATGGGGTTGATGTTGCTTTCCAGCACATGCCCTTGCAGGGACGGGATTTCCGCCAAGCCGGGCCAAAGGTGAATTTTACCTTCCTTCAGGTAAAGATAGGTGCGGGCAATGGGCAGAGGGTGAAAGCGCGGATGATAGCCCGTATGTTCCAGGATGCGCCGAGTGACGTTGATATAGATTCCATCGGCCTCGCCCTGATCATTGGTATAGGAATACGGTGGGAATTCCACGTAAGCAACTTCGATGTGGTGGTCGTCATCCGAGGCTGGCAGGTGGTCTGCCCAGGCATGGTTCAAGAAGGGCAGGGCGAAAGCCAATCCGAGCAGGGTCGACGCGATTCGCTTGCGCATGAAATTCAATGCAGTTTCCATCAGTGGCCGCTTCCCTTATTGTTGTTTGAATATAAGCCTAGCAAAAAGCCTGTAAGCCTGCCTAACCCATGCCGGGCCTTGCTAACGACCAGTGCGGATAAGGTCCTGGGCAATATGCAGAACGGCTTGAGTCAGCAGGGGATGCTCCCCGATGGGAGGGAGCAAGGAAATGTTGACCTGGAGCTGGGCTTCCAGCTGCTGGATTTGCCTGGGAACGTCCTGGCGAAGGTGGCGGCCGGCCGCAAAAAAGAGGGGCAGCACGGAAAACTCCCGATAACCTTGCGTGCGGGCTTGGGTAATGACGGCCTCCAGGGAAGGTTCTGCCAGCTCCATAAAGGCCAGGGCCGTGGCAGGTTCCTGCTGGCGAAGGGTCTGCTCCAACTGCACAAAGGGTTGAATCCAGTGGGGATCGCTGGAGCCATGAGCGAGCAGGATAACAAAATGAGAGGCAGCCATGAAGCGAGAACCAACATACAGGATTTCCCCTGCATTGTATCCTGAAGGTTGCGTTCTGTCTGTGGTGAATGGGAATCAGAGAATGGGGATTGCATGGAGAAGCAGATGCTTAAGCCTGACGAGATTCTAGATTTTTGGTTTGGTCCTCTGGATGCCGAGGGCATGCCGGCCAAAGAGAAGTACAGCTTATGGTTTAGTGGCAGCAAACAAACGGATCAGTTGATCCGCCGCCGTTTCCATTCCTACGTCACCCTGGCCTCAGAGAATGGCTTGCCCGATTGGGAGGAAACACCCCAAGGGCGGTTGGCGCTAATTTTGTTGCTCGACCAGTTTAGCCGGAACATCTATCGCGGGCTGGCCCTGGCCTTTTCCAATGACCGCCAGGCCCGGGCATTGTGTTTGGATGGTGTGGCTCGGGGAATGGATGTGGATTTGCCCCTGGTGCAGCGGGCCTTCTTCTATATGCCATTACAGCACTCCGAGCGGCGCGAGGACCAAAAACGGAGTGTGGAGCTTTTCGAACAGCTCCATGCAACCGGAAAAGGGCCAGTGAAGGAACTTCTGAAAGGCTTTCTGGATTATGCCCACGACCATCTCCAGGTCATCGAGCGTTTCGGTCGTTTTCCCCACCGCAATGCAGTCCTGAAACGACCCAGTACGGAGGCGGAGATCGCTTATCTGGATGGGGGAGCCCCCCGTTACGGCCAATAACCTACATTTTTTGGGACGATTTTACAGAACCTTGATGCTCACCACTAATTTCGCCATGCGAAATTTGGAACGAATTGTTACACTTGCCCCGAAAGCTCCATAAGTAGGGCTTCTAAAACTATAAGAAGACGGAATCAACCAGCAAGGTAGACAAGGTTAGTCCCATGACACAATCATTGATGAGTCCTTCTGTACTGCGCAAGGATGTGTCACTGCGCAACTCCATTAACTATCAAGGCCGCAAGGCGGCACGGGCCAAGAGTGAACAGCGCCGGCGCCTCATTCTGGAGGCGGCACTGCGTATCGTCGCCCGTGAAGGTATCCGTGGCGTCAAGCATCGAGCTATTGCCCGGGAGGCGGGGGTGCCGCTGGCATCGACCACCTACTACTTTAAAGATATCAGCGAGCTGATTACGGATGCCTTCATGTTGTTTGCGGAGAACAGCCAGCGTAAGTTTGAGCTGTTCTATGGCGAACTTCACCGCTGTGTATCCAAATATGACCTGGATGCCGTCCAGGGTGATCGGGCGTTGCGCCAACAGCTGGCGGACGACCTGATTGACCTGGGCGTGCGTTATGTCCAAGCCCAGGTGCGTTTCCGCAGGGATGAGCTGCTATCGGAGCAAGCATTTCTCTTGGAATCCCTAAGGGATGAGAGCCTCAAAGTGCTGGCTCGCAAGTACCGGGCGGTGTGGTATGCGGGCTTGGTGGATTTGTTGCGTAGTCTGAAAGCGCCGTCACCAGAAACTGATGCAGAAATTGTTATGGGCATGGTGACCAACCTAGTCTATAACGGCCTACTGCATGAAGCGGAGATTCAGGAAGATATCCTGCGCTCCATCTGGCGCCGGATGATTCATGTATTGTTGAATCTTTAACGGGCGTTGGCAAACCGTCCCACGGGCAGATGAATGGCAAGAGGTGGCTATAAAATAGCCTGTTTCTTGCCATTCAATGCCTTTGGCAACAGTGGCTTAGAGAAAATCAAAGTTTTTTTCAAAAGGGGCTTGCGTCGGCAAAAAACGGTTCGTATAATGCGCGCACTTCGTTAGGCAAGAGCTAACGAAAACTCCTTAAAGCGGGAATAGCTCAGTTGGTAGAGCACAACCTTGCCAAGGTTGGGGTCGCGAGTTCGAGTCTCGTTTCCCGCTCCAATCTCTCCTTCTAATCCTCCAGTCTCATTAGTTTTCATTTTTTAGCAGCCTTAGGCTAGGCCAGCACCATTGCCGCCTTTGTGGTCTGTAAACCCAAGCGGGCACATCTCTCGGTATTTTCCGGTCAGAGTTTCGGGTTATCATGTCTCTTAAGTCATGCAGCTAACAGGCTGATTTATTGACGATCCGTACTGTTTCGGTGCCACTGGCCCTGCGGGCTGGCTTAGGTCCGTGACCTTTCCCTCTGTCTGTTTCGTGCTGAGTCCTGGTATGCAGTTAACCCAGATCAATATTTTTCCTCTCAAATCAGCCCGGGGCCTTAGTGTCTCCGTCAGTCGAGTAGGAGCGTTCGGGCCAGAGTACGATCGCCGCTGGATGCTGGTGGATCAGTCGGGCCATTTCCTGACCCAGCGGAAATATCCGCAGATGTCCTTGATTGATGTCGCTCTCACGGAACAAGGGCTCCAGTTTCAAGCACCAGCCATGGAAGAGCTTCTTGTGGCTCGGCCTGAGGTTGGAAAGTCCAGGCTGGTGACGGTCTGGAAGGATCAATGTGAGGCCCGGGACGCAGGAGAGGTCGCGGCTAACTGGTTTAGCCGGTTTCTGGATATTCCCTGTCGCCTGGTTTATATGCCGGATGAGACCTTCAGGCCAATCAATCCAAAGTATGTCCGGCATCGACAGCCTGTCAGTTTTGCAGATGGTTTTCCGTTTATGCTGATTTCCGAGGCATCACTGGACGACCTTAATAGCCGCTTGGAGCAGCCGGTGGAAATGAAACGGTTTCGTCCCAACCTGGTTGTTCGAGGCTGTGAACCTTATGAGGAAGATTACTGGCGGCGGGTACGGATCGGCATGATTGAGTTCGAGGTGGTCAAGCCCTGTTCCCGCTGCGCAATCCCCAACATCAATCCGGCAACTGGTGTACGGGAGAGGGAGCCCTATCTGACACTGGCCAGTTACCGGACCAATGACTTTGGGGTGTGCTTCGGACAGAATCTGGTGCATTGCCATGAGGGGCTTCTTCAAGTTGGAGATGCCGTGGAAGTGCTGGAGTTTGATGACTAAGTTACTGTTTCCGTAGAAATCCGGCTCAGCCGGTGGTCTAACAGGGATGCGGCGCTCGGGAGCAGTAGAACGACTACCTGGAGGGTGGTGTTTACGATGAGTTTGTTACGGTTTGAAAAGGTATCTCTGGCTTTTGGCATGCAGCCCTTGCTAGAGGACGCCTCCTTCACTCTGGAGGAAAACGAAAGGGTTTGCTTGATCGGGCGCAATGGCGCCGGAAAATCCTCCCTCCTGAGTCTGATCACAGGAGTGCAGCAGCCGGATAGCGGGCAGATTTGGATCGCTCCCGGGTTGCGGGTTGGTTATTTGCCCCAGGACCTTCCCGATGCGGATGATCGTCTGGTGTATGACGTCGTTGCGGAAGGCTTGCCGGAAGCTGGGCGTTATTTGCAGGAGTACCACCACTTGCTCAGCCGCAAGGATCAGGTGGATATGGAACGCCTGGGGGTGGTACAGCAGAAGCTGGAAGCCCTGGACGGCTGGAAGCTCCAGCAGAAGGTGGAAAACATCATCAGCCGCCTTGAGCTGCCTGGCGAGAAGCGGATGTCGGAACTGTCCGGTGGTTGGCGCCGCCGTGTGGTGTTAGGGCGCGCGCTGGTGTCCGAGCCGGATATTCTGCTGCTGGATGAGCCCACCAACCATTTGGACATTCCCGCCATTGATTGGCTTGAGAAGCAATTGCTGCAATTTGGCGGAGCCTTGCTGTTCATTACCCACGACCGTGCCTTTATGCGCCGCATGGCGACCCGCTTGTTGGAGCTGGATCGGGGAAATCTCACCTCATGGCCGGGCGACTATGACCGCTTCCTCGAGAAGAAAGAGGCCTTGTTGGCCGAGGAAGAGCGTCACAACGCCTTGTTCGATAAAAAGCTTGCCCAGGAAGAAGCCTGGATCCGGCAGGGCATCAAGGCGCGTCGTACCCGTAATGAAGGTCGGGTACGGGCCTTGGAGCGGCTACGGGTAGAGCGCACCCAGCGGCGCGAGCAGCAGGGTAAGGCCCGGATTGGCCTGGAGGAAGCGCGCCAGTCTGGCAAGCTTGTCGTGGAAGCTGAAAACATGGGATTTGCCTATCCGGGCCAACCGGAAATCATCCGGGACTATTCCGGGGTCATTTTGCGGGGCGATCGGGTAGGGCTGATCGGCAAGAACGGGGCTGGCAAAACCACTTTTCTCAAGCTGATTCTTGGGCAGTTGGAGCCGACCTCGGGCAAGATCCGGCGCGGCACGAACCTGGAGGTTGCCTACTTTGATCAGCTCCGGGGGCAATTGGATCCAGAAAAGACCGTCATGGAAAACATTGACGACGGCCGCGAGTTCATTGAGCTCAATGGGCAGCAGCGCCATGTGATTGCCTATCTGGAAGATTTTTTATTTCCCCGGGAGCGTATGCGCACACCCGTCAAGGCGTTGTCCGGCGGGGAGACCAACCGACTGTTGCTGGCCAAGCTGTTTAGCAAACCTGCCAACACCCTGGTGCTGGATGAGCCTACCAACGACTTGGACATCGAAACCCTGGAGTTGTTGGAAAGCATTCTCCTGGACTTTAAGGGAACGGTTCTGCTCGTCAGTCATGACCGGGAGTTTCTCAACAACGTCGCCACCAGCACTATCGTATTTACGGGTAACGGCAACGTTCAGGAATATGTGGGCGGCTTTGATGATTGGTTGCGCCAAGGCGGGGGATTCGATGCCTTGGGGCAGGATGAAGCATCGGCTCCTGAAGTGAAGGAGCAAGCCAAGCCGGCTGTCGAGGCGCCTGCCAAAGAAAAGCCCACTGCAGCGCCCCGTAAGAAGCTTAGTTACAAGCTTCAGCGAGAGCTGGAACAGCTGCCGGCTCGGATTGAGGCCTTGGAAGCCCGTCAGGCTGAGCTTCAGGATCAGGTGGTGCAGCCGGACTTTTATTCAGGTGACCCGGTTCTGGTAAGCCAGACGCTTGAGGAATTAACGGCACTGGAACAGGAAATCAATGAAGCTATGGAGCGCTGGGTCGAATTGGAAGCCATGCAGTAGTCTTTCGCCCGTTTCTTGGTTATTTGCACAAATGAACGAGCCGGCCCCGAAAGGCCGGCTTTTTGTATTGATAGAGATATGTTTTTTGAGCCAGGACAGGCCGTGTTCACATGAAAAGTGATAAGTTGGTCTACACTTAAAAAGCCTACAGAAGCTGGTGGCATTACCTTTCCCAATTGTTGGTATAGCCTGCTTTTTTAAGGTGCTGGCGGCATTTATTTGCAGACCGCGAAAAGCTTTAGTTCTCTTTTGACCGTTGTGAGAGAAGGTGGTCGAGAATTCCTATGAAAGTGAAGTATGAATTTCGCTTTGCGGACGGCAAGACTCAAGAGTTTGTGGTAGACACGGAACGAGAAGTGGATGACGAGGCCGGAACCCAAGGCCAAGCCGCCCGTGCTGAATGGGTACATCTGGATCATTGCCGTTGCAGCAATTGTCCCCTGGCGGGCAAGGGGGTGACCAACTGTCCGGTCGCTGTAGACCTGGAGCCTTTGGTGGATAGCTTTAAAGATCAGGCGGCGTTCCAGAAAGTGGATGTGACGGTCAGTACGCCGGAGCGTTCCTACAGCAAACATACCAGCCTGGAAGAGGCCTTGCGCTCACTGTTGGGGCTGGTCATGGCTACCAGTGATTGTCCGCTTTTGTCAGAGCTTCGTCCGATGGCGATTCATCATATGCCCTTTGCCACCAATGACGAATTTATCCTCCGCTCGGTTTCGATCTATCTGGTGCAGCAGTATTTTGCCTACCGTGCCGGGGCCAAGCCTGACTGGGAGTTGAAAGGGCTGGTGGAGCGCAACCGTCAGTTGCAGCTGGTGAACCAGGCCCTGTGGCAAAGAATCCACTCGGCCTGCGAGCGGGATGCCAATCTCAAAGCCTTGCTCAGCTTCTTTTCCATGGCATCCAGTGTGACCTTTTCCCTGGAGGCCCAGCTCCAGAAATTGCGCCACTCCTTCGAAGCCGGAGAGTGGAACGCACCCCAGATCTAACCTGAGGCGCATATCCGTTCCCTATTAGGCTCCCGTTGTGGCGCCTAACTAGGGGCTAGCTCTTGATACGTACTGCCAACACATCGCATTTGGCGCCACGCAATGTGGCCGAGGATGTGGAGCCGAGCAGCAGTTGCAGGCCATGGCGGCCATGACTGCCGACGACGATGAGATCCACGTTGTTCTCCTCTGCAAAGCGATGGATTTCAGTTTCAGGCCGCCCAATCAACACATGGGTGTGCTCTTCACCCAGCCCGATCTCTGCGGCCAACGCTTTCAGTTGCTTGTGGGTGTGTTTGTCCAATTGGGCCTGGACCTCGGTCAGGTCCATGGGAATGTCCCCTCCATAGGCATAGCCCAGGGGTTCGAGAACATGGATCAGGCTCAGGCGCGCATTGTTGGCCTGTGCTAGGGCATAGGCGCGATCAATGACTTGATTGGAATCGCTGGTCAGATCCAAGGCTACCAGAATATGCGTGTATTCGTTCATACAGGGAACCCTTTCGCTGCATTAGGTTAGGTACAGTCTACGGCATGGCCTCCAGATGACCTTGATATATATCTAAGGATAGGGAATCCCCTTTAGTTTTGGCCAGAATTTTGCCCCGGCAGTTTCAATCCTTGGCGAGGTTGAGGAAAATCAGGATAGGGTGTTGCGACATTCACCGCTTTCACTGGGTTTCCCCATGTTATTCCGAGGGAAAGGGGTGAGGGGGTGGAGTGTTGCAGTCAATAATTGAACGAATTCGGTGGAGGCCTGGTTTCGATGGCGGTTGCAATAACGGTAATGGTCTTGGTGCTGTTGGCGATGGTCGGATCGCTCTGGTGGCTGTTGCCGAGCCCCTCTGAAAGACGTCGGATGAAACTGCGCCAACAGGCTTTTTCCCAGGGCCTCAAGGTACGGGAAGCTCGCGATGAAATGGCTGAATGGCAAATTTCTGAGCACGAACGGGGGCTTTTGATGGAGTATTACCTGTTCCGGGATGAGGCAAAAAATGGCCAATGGGATATTGTCCGGCCCGGGGCTTTGACAGGAAAACTGGAGGAAGCTGCGCTCTTAGAAGAGTCTCATCCGCCCCAGGGGCATCTTGATTGGGGCAAGTTGCCAGAGGATCTCGTTCTGTGGCGTCGCCGACACCAGAAATACAGCTTCTATTGGTTTGAGCAGGGCGATGCAGAACAGTTGCAAGAGGCTATCAATGGGCTGAAACAATTGCGTCAATATTAGCGTCGGGTACGCGCCATCCCGCAAGTAACCGGGATGGCGCGCCGGAAAGGGAAGGGCAATTAGAGCTGGGCGCTATCTTCCAGGCTTTGCAGGCCTTCGATAATGCGCTTGGAGTAGAGGTTCGCGATATAGGCGACATTGTTTTCGTTGAAGTTGATGTAGGAGCTCTTGATGAAGTTCCACTTGGTCGCAATGTCGTCTACGATTTTGGCCGCTTCACGGTTGGCTGTGGTCTTGCTTTGCAGGACCTGGAGCTGCTGGGTGAACTGCTCTGCCAGTACGTTCAAGGGCTCATCGGTTTCTGCACCTTGAGCAATCTGGGCAACGTTGGAAGCCGTACGCGCTGCATAGGCGGTCATGATTTGCTCGATCTTGAGGGTGGCTTCGCGGACCAGTTCAAGCAACTCGTTGGGCTGGTAGCCGCTGGTCTTCTTGATGGCCGAGGCGGTGTCACCGAGAAGGGCAATGAAATCCACGTTGGCTTCCGCCATCTCCACCATCAGCCGCAGGTCGGGATAGCCCCTCTTAATGAGATCCTGCATGTTGGTAATCAGGAGCTTGCGGTATTTTTCCCACTGGCCGCTGATGGAGGTGAGGCTTTCCTGGAGTTGTCCGGCTTCCGGTGCGCCATTCAGTTGTTCCAAGAGGCTGTCGAGCCGGTTGATGGTGTTGTTGGCCTCCTGGGCCATGCCCTTGTCTCCGGCGCTGTTGGCGAAACTGTAGTAGGCATTGATGGCCAGGTAGGAGTCGACCCTCATCTGATGCAGTATGGATAGCAAGTCATCCGCTTGCTTCTGGGTGAAAGCCTGGGCAAAGGGGGCACTGAGAAGCCCGGCCATCAGTGTAAAGGACAGAAGAATGCTGCGTATGATCCCGGAAAAACTCATGTTTGCCTCCAATACTTATTATTCTTGAGCGTTTGGAACGGGATAGCGATGCTCGAAGACAGCCCAACCCATGCTTGCGCCCTTTAATCATTGGGAACACAAAGGGTTGTGTTATCACGTTAGGCGCAGATACGGTTAAAGTCAAAGTTCTTCGGGGCTTAGAGCCTTTTGTGTTGACCTTCAACGGCACCTGATCAGCTCACGTGGTTGGCTGGAAGCGATTATAACAGCTTGATCGTGAGGATAAACGGCGGGTTGCATCATTCCGCCCGGCCTCGGATGTGAAAAAACCAGCGGAAATAATTGACAAACGCTTGGTTTTTTTTCATGGTGAGCACACCTAATTCAAACGAGCGTATGAATTTTGGCTTTGGCCAAAGAATGTTCATATATTTGTCCGGAGCTCAGTGGATGGGGGGTCGCGCTCTACGTTTTGTGCATCGAACGTCAGCAGCTATCGACTTTTAGTTCAGTGCTACTTATAGCTTGGAGATCAGTTGATGATTTACGAAGGTAAAGCCATCACGGTTAAGAAGATTGAAGACGGCATCGCACAGCTGGATTTCGATCTGAAAGGTGAATCGGTAAATAAGTTCAACAGACTAACACTGTCAGAACTGCGAGAGGCTGCAGATAAGCTGAAATCAGACAGCAGCATTAAGGGTCTGATCGTCACCAGCAGCAAAGATTGCTTCATCGTTGGCGCGGACATCACCGAGTTTACGGAACTCTTCGCGGGATCCGAGGAAGACCTGGTTGCAAACAACCTGCAAGCCAATGCCATCTTCAGTGACATCGAAGATCTGCCTTTCCCCACTGTGACTGCCATTAACGGCATCGCCTTGGGCGGCGGCTTTGAAATGTGTCTGGCAACAGACTTCCGCGTTATGTCTACCAAGGCGAAAGTTGGCCTGCCTGAAGTCAAGCTGGGTATCTTCCCGGGCTTCGGTGGAACCGTTCGTCTGTCCCGTCTGATTGGTGCAGACAACGCCATTGAGTGGATTTGTGCCGGTGGCGAGAAACGCCCCGAAAATGCACTGAAAGACGGCGCGGTCGACGCAGTGGTAGCCCCTGAGAAACTGCAGGCTGCGGCTATTGATCTGCTGAAACAGGCCATTGCCGGCAAGATTGACTACAAAGCCCGTCGTGAAGAGAAAACCGGCAAGCTGAAGCTGAACCAAATGGAAAGCATGATGACCTTCGAAACTGCGAAGGGCTTCGTGGCTGGCCAAGCGGGCCCCAACTATCCGGCGCCTGTAGAAGCCATCAAAACCATGCAGAAGCATGCCAGCATGACCCGTGACAAGGCTTTGGAAGTAGAAGCCAAGGGCTTTGCGAAAATGGCGAAAACCAGCGTTGCTGCCAGCCTGGTGGGTCTGTTCCTGAACGACCAGGAGCTGAAGAAGAAAGCCAAGGAGCTGGAGCCCAAGGCTAGCCCTGTTAAGCAAGCCGCTGTACTGGGTGCCGGTATCATGGGTGGTGGTGTAGCTTATCAGTCTGCCCTGAAAGGCACCCCGATCCTGATGAAAGACATTAACCAGGCAGGTATCGATACCGGTCTGAACGAAGCCAAGAAGCTGCTGGCTCGTCGCGTCGAAAAAGGCCGCATGAAAGCAGACGAAATGGCTGATGTTCTGAACCGTATCGTTCCGACCCTG
>JAJUGC010000034.1 GCA_029268325.1 Gammaproteobacteria bacterium
TCCATGGGCATCCATCGCATTTGGAAGCGCTTCACCATCGAGATGAGCGGGGTCCGGAAAGGCCACCGGGTCTTGGACATTGCCGGCGGCACCGGCGATTTGACCATGCAGTTTTCCCGCCTGGTGGGCGAGACCGGCACAGTAGTGCTGGCAGACATTAATGAGTCCATGCTGAAGGTCGGGCGTGACCGCCTCATCGACCGGGGCTTTGGCAGCAATATCGAATACGTCCAGGCCAATGCGGAATGCCTGCCGTTTCCGGATAACTACTACGACTGCATCACCATCGCCTTCGGCCTGCGTAACGTGACCCACAAAGACAAGGCCCTGGCGTCCATGGCCCGGGTACTCAAGCCCGGTGGCCGCTTGCTGGTGCTGGAGTTCTCCAAGCCTGACAACCCGGTATTCTCCAAGGTCTACGACGCCTACTCCTTCACGGCACTCCCGCTGATGGGAACCCTGATTGCAGGCGACAGCGAAAGCTATCGCTATCTGGCCGAGTCGATCCGCATGCACCCCGACCAGGAAACCCTGAAAGGTATGATGGAAGATGCAGGCCTGGTACGTTGCAAGTATTACAACATGACCGGCGGCATTGTCGCCCTGCATATGGGAATCAAGGCCTGACATGGATCCCGTTGCCCGTTCGGCCTTGCATCTGGCCCTGGAGCGCCTGTTCAACAAGGTGCTGGCACTAGACCCTGCCAGTGCTCCCAGACTGCACCAGTGGGACGGCAAAATGCTGGGCCTGTGCCTGCAACCGCCCGGTCTGGAGCTGGCCCTGCTGTTTCTGGACTCCCAAATCCGGGTCTTCAGCCAAAGTGACGGCCAATCCAACGCGCTGGTGACCGGCACGCCCCTGGCGTTGCTCCGGTTTCTCACACCTGCCGCCTCGGCTCCTGCAGCGGATATCCAAGTGACCGGCGACCAGCAGTTGGTGGAAGAGTTTCGCCAGCTCCTGCAGGAACTGGAGCCCGATTGGGAGGCGGAACTGGCCCAGCATTTGGGCGATGTGATAGCCCACGAGGCCGGTCGCCGCCTTCGCCAGGGCTTTCGCTGGGGGCAACAGACCCACCGCACCCTGCTCACCAACCTGGCGGAATATGTCACGGAAGAATCCCGGCTACTGCCACCCCGGGCCGAACTGGAAGCCCGCCTGCTGGAGCCGCTGCCGCAGCTTGAAGAGAGCCTCGATGAGCTGGAGCAACGCATTCAGCAACTGGAGCGTCGGCTGCGGCAACCTTCGACCTCGCATTAACCTGCCGGAAGTAACCTCGTGAATCGACTGCGCCGTTTCCTGAAGATCACCTGGGTCGTCAGCAAGTACCGTCTGGACGAATTCATTCCCCTGGCCACCCTGCCACTGCTGCTACGCCTCCTGCTGTGGCTCGCCCCCTGGCACCTGTTCCCGCGCCCCGACCTGCCCCGGGGCGAACGGCTGCGCCGGGCCCTGGAGGAGTTGGGCCCCATATTCGTCAAGTTCGGCCAGATCCTCTCCACCCGACGGGACCTGTTGCCCGACGATATCGCCAACGAACTCAAATACCTGCAAGACAAGGTTCCGCCTTTCGACAGCAATCTGGCCCGCCAGCGTATTGAGCAGTCCCTGCGCCGCAAGGTTGAGGATGCCTTCGCCCGCTTCGACGAAACGCCCCTGGCCTCCGCGTCCATCGCCCAGGTTCACTCCGCCCAGTTGCACAACGGCAAGGAAGTGGTGATCAAGATCATCCGCCCCGGCATTGCCCCCATCATTCGCCAGGACATTGCCCTGATGTTCATGATTGCCCGACTGGTGGAAAGGTATTGGGAAGACGGCAAGCGGCTGCATCCGGTGGACATTGTCGCCGACTACGAGCAAACCATCTTTGACGAGTTGGACCTGCAGCGGGAAGCCGCCAACACCTCCCAGCTGCGCCGTAACTTCCAAGACTCCCCCCTGATCTATATTCCGGAAGTCTACTGGGAATACACCAACACCAAAGTGCTGGTCATGGAGCGGATCTACGGCACCCCCATTGCCGATGTGGAAACCCTCAAGGCCAAGGGCACCGACATGAAGAAACTGGCCGAGCGCGGAGTGGAAATCTTTTTCACCCAGGTCTTCCGGGACAGTTTCTTCCACGCCGACATGCACCCCGGCAATATCTTCGTGTCCACCGAAAATCCACAAGAGCCCCAGTACATCGCCATTGATTGCGGGATTGTGGGCACCCTGTCACCGGAAGACCAGAACTACCTGGCCCGCAATCTGCTGGCCTTCTTTAAACGGGATTACCACCAGGTCGCCCTGCTCCATGTGGAATCAGGCTGGGTGCCGCCCACAACCCGGGTCGACGAGTTTGAGTCTGCCATTCGTACGGTATGCGAGCCCATCTTTGAGCGGCCCTTGAGCGAGATCTCCTTCGGCCACTTCCTGCTGCGCCTATTCCAGACGGCACGCCGCTTCGATATGGAAGTCCAGCCGCAACTGGTCCTGCTCCAAAAGACCCTGCTCAACGTCGAAGGCCTGGGACGCCAGCTGTATCCGGAACTGGACCTGTGGAGCACTGCCCACCCCTTCCTGGAGCGCTGGCTACGGGACCGTATCGGGCCGCCTCGACTGATGAAAGCTGTGCGCCAACACCTGCCCGAATGGCTGGAGCATACGCCGGAAGTTCCCCAGTTGATTTTTGAGGCCATGAGCCAGATCCGGCACCTGGACCGGTTCAGCCAGGGCCAGGACCGGGCGCTGGAAGCGCTGCGCCTGGAACTTCGGCAGGAACGCCAACAGGATCGTCGCCAATGGCTGGCCCTGGCCTTCATCGCAACCGCGGCCTTGAGTGCCACGGAAACCGGCTGGGCCTGGCTTGGCTCCATCCCGCCCCACAGCTGGCTACTGGCCGGCGCAGGCCTTTATTTGCTGCTGCGCCCCCAACGACGCGGACCGCGGTGACTGATATACTGGTCTTGATGACTGGGGGTTCAGGCAATGGGGCCAGCCCAGCACAGCCTGAAGCCACGCAATAGCTTCTACACGCCCTGACACAAGGTACCCCATGACAACTCCAGACTGGCTGAATACCATCAAATGGAATGAGCAGGGCCTCGTGCCTGCCATTACCCAAGACGCCAATAGTGGCGAAATCCTCATGGTCGCCTGGATGAATGCAGAGGCACTCGCCCTGACGGCCCAAGAGGGTCAGGCTGTCTATTGGTCGCGCTCGCGCCGTGCACTCTGGCGCAAAGGTGAATCTTCCGGCCACCAACAACGGGTTCAGGAAATCCGCCTGGACTGCGACAATGACGTGGTTTTGCTGAAAGTGGAACAGGTCGGCGGCATTGCCTGCCATACCGGGCGCCGCAGCTGTTTTTTCCAAGTGCTGAAAGATGGCTCCTGGCACGCCATTGATCCCGTGCTCCGCGACCCGGCCGACATCTACGGAAACCAAGCCAATGACTGAGATCAGCAACTCTTCCAACACCCGCAGTTCTTCCGGGGAAACCCTGGAAAAACTTGCCGAGATTCTCGAAGCCCGCAAGCAGGCTGCCCCCGACAGCTCCTATGTGGCCAGCCTGTACCACAAAGGCTTGAACAAAATCCTGGAAAAAGTCGGCGAGGAGTGCGTCGAAACCATTATCGCCGCCAAGGACGCGTCACATAGCGGCAATAATCAAGACGTAGTCTACGAAACCGCCGACCTCTGGTTTCACAGCCTGGTAATGCTTAGCCAGTTGGGAAGCGGGCCGGGAGAGGTCTTGGCTGAGCTGGAGCGACGCTTCGGCCTCTCTGGCCTGGAAGAAAAGGCCGCACGTGGAAAATCCTGAGGAGCATGGCAGAGCAGTCTGAATTAAGGCCGCTCTCTTGACTTTGACTCCTTTGTTTTTCGTCACTCATTAACATTGAACAGACCTGTGCTTCAGCCTCCACACCGGGCGCCCAGGCTACTTGACCTAAGTCATGCAGTAGCGCAGCTTAGGTGTTTATGGTGTAATGCCTGAAGCTACGTTGAGGAATTTTTATGGGTATCAGTTGGCAACAATTACTCATTGTTCTGCTTATTATCATTCTGATTTTCGGCACCAAAAAGCTGAAGAACATCGGCAGCGACCTGGGTGGTGCGGTCAAGGGCTTCAAGAAAGCCATGAGTGATGAGGAGAACCCTGAGAAGAAGTCGCTCGAAGACAAAGGCCAGACCTTCGAAGGCTCTGCCGAGAAGGTGGACACGACCAAGCAAGGCGAGAAATAACGCTTTTGCCTCCGAGGCAGTCCGTACCTTATGTTTGATATCGGCTTTTCTGAACTACTGCTGGTTGCCGTAATCGCCCTCGTTGTCTTGGGTCCGGAGCGGCTACCCTCTGCCGCCCGCACCGTGGGCACCTGGGTGGGCCGGGCACGCAGGATGATGAACCAGCTCAACCAGGAGATCGACAAGCAGATCAAGCTGGAAGAGCTGCGGGAAAAGCTGCGCCAGGAAGGGGATACATTGGGTGCGGAAAAAATCCAGGAAACCGTGGACGCAGCCCTAAAGGAAGCCAAGAAGTTCGAGCACTTGGTCAATCAGGACATTGCCGCCCAGCCCAAGGCTCCGAGCGAGGCGTCAACCCAGCCAGCCAGCCAGCAGGTTCCGGCCACAACCAGCAATCCGGACAATGCGCCTGAAACAGCCGTATCAGAAAACCAGACGGCCGCAAACACTACAGAGCCACCCCGGCCCTAGCCATCAGACAGCCCTGAGACCATTGATCCATGGCCAAGCAGTCTCCTGACGCCCCTGCACCAGAACAACCCCTGATCGAGCATCTGCTCGAGCTGCGCAGCCGCCTGCTCAAGTGCGTCTTGGCGGTGATCCTCCTGTTCTGCTGTATTTACCCATTCGCCAATGAAATCTACCTGATTGTTGCGGAGCCACTGCGGGTTCACCTGCCTACCGGCACGACCATGATCGCCACCGAGGTCACCTCCCCCTTCTTCACACCTCTGAAGCTGAGTATGGTCATGGCGGCGTTCCTGGCAGTGCCCTATATGCTCTTCCAGATCTGGAGTTTTATCGCCCCTGGCCTGTACCAGCATGAAAAGCGCCTGGCCCTGCCCCTGTTTGCCTCCAGCGTGATCCTGTTCTACCTGGGAGTGGTGTTCGCCTACTTCGTGGTGTTCCCGTTGGTGTTCTCCTTCTTCACCTCGGTAGGTCCGGAAGGCATCGCGGTGATGCCGGACATCAACAGCTACCTGAATATCGTGCTGAAAATGTTTTTCGCCTTCGGCATTACCTTTGAGATTCCAGTAGCGACCATTCTTCTCATCAAAAGCGGCGTGACCTCAGTGGCCAGCCTCACGGCCAAGCGCCCCTACATCTTCGTGGGCTGCTTCGTTGTGGGAATGCTGCTGACGCCTCCTGATATAATTTCCCAAACCCTGCTCGCCATTCCCATGTGGCTGCTCTTTGAAGCAGGCGTTTTCTTTGGACGCCTTGTGGAAAAGCCCGGGGCCCCGGAAGCGGCGGAAGAAGCCGAGAGCCACCAAGATAGCCCACCTGGCCCATGAACCTGCTCCTTCTGCCAGAGCACTGCCAGCACGAAAACGGGCTGGCGGAAGTCAGAGGCCGTCAGCTCACCCACCTGCGGGAAATTCTGCAACTGAATCCCGGCGAAACCGTGCTGGCCGGCCTCCAGAACGGCGCCTATGGCCGGGCTGATATTATGGAGCTAAATGAGCAGCGGGCGCTGCTTCGGCTGAATCTGGACACCCCGCCGCCGCCGCCCCTGCCACTCACCCTGATACTGGCACTGCCGCGCCCCAAGATGCTGAAACGGGTTCTGCAAACCGCAGCCACCCTGGGCGTGAAGGAGATCTACCTGATCAACTCCTATAAGGTGGAGAAAAGCTACTGGAGTTCCCCCTGGCTGCAGCCGGACAAGGTCGAGGAGAACCTGATCCTGGGCCTGGAACAGGCCATTGATACCCTGATGCCGAGGGTGCACCTGCGTAAACGTTTCAAGCCCTTTGTAGAAGATGAATTGCCGGCAATCACGTCCGGCAGTCGCGCCCTGGTGGCGCACCCCGTAGCGGCCATTCCCTGCCCCATAAATATTGAAGAGCCAGTCACATTGGCCATTGGGCCGGAGGGTGGGTTTATCCCCTATGAAGTGGAAAAGCTCCAGGAGTGCGGCTTCGAAGCCGTCACCCTGGGTCAGAGGATCCTGCGAGTGGAAACCGCTATTCCCGTCCTGCTGGCCCGGCTGTTTCCTTAACCTGCATTCCCCTGATCGAACTAGTGCGCCAGACCTGTAGTAGCAACTCTTTCCTGAGGCACGCCACTCAGCCAACGTTTGGGCAGCATATCCTGGGCCAGAGCCAGGGCGGCCACCTGGTTTTTCAGCCAAGCCTGCTCATTGAGCCAGCGCATGCCCGTGTTGCGCATCCAGCGTAACGGTAAGGGATCTGCGCCAAACAGCCGCTTGAACCCTTCCATGGCCGCCATGGTGGCCAGGTTATGCCCCATCCGACGGCGCTGAAAGCGCTGCAAAACGGACAAGCGAGCAAAGTCGACTCCCCGCTCCCGGGCTCGCAGCAACTCATCAGCCAGTACCGCCACATCCAAAAAGCCCAGGTTAATGCCCTGACCGGCCAAAGGGTGAATGGTATGGGCAGCATCAGCCACCAAAGCGATGCCCGGCTGCACGTAGTGCTTGGCATGGCGCTGCCGCAACGGCAGGGCCTGGCGCCGGGATACTCCCACCACAGCCCCCAGACGTTGCTCAAAGGCATCTCCTAGGGCTGCACAGAACGCCTCATCCGGCATCGCCAGCAATTCCCGCGCCTGCTCCGGTGTGGTAGACCAAACAATAGAACAATAACGGTCGTCAGGCCCATGCAAGGGCAGAAAGGCCAGGGGCCCCTCCGGCAAGAATCGCTGCCAGGCGGTTCTCTGGTGGGGCTTTTCGGTCACGACCGTGGCCACAATCCCATGCTGTTCATAATCCCACTCTCGGGTGGGAAGGGCCGCCATCCGCCGTAACGGAGATTCAGCGCCGTCCGCGGCTACCACGAGTTTGCTCGTGAGGCTCGAGCCGTCGCCGAGGGTGAGGCGGACCAGTTCCCCCATGCGGGCAAAGCCTGCAACCTTTTGGGAGACGATCTGGACCGGCAGCTGCCGCACCTGATGCCACAGGGCCCCCGTGACGATCCGGTTTTCTACGATATGGCCCAGGGAGGGCTCGTAAAGGTCTGCCGCCTGAAACTCGATATGGGCCGTGCCATCGGCATCCCATACATACATGCCCTGGTAGGGGCTGATGCGTTGCGCCGCCATCTGCTCCCAAGCACCCAGGCTGCGTAAAAACTCTTCACTGGCCCGGGTCAGGGCAACCACCCGCCGGTCATAATCCTCCGGCCCCTGGCTGGCCGGAGCCTCATCCTGCCAAGGTGCCGGCGGCACAGGGTCGACCAAGGCCACACGCCAGTCCCCTCGTCCTACGGCACAAGCCAGGGCAGCCCCCGCCATGCCGCCGCCGACAATTACAATGTCAAAATCAGGAGTCACGTCCATCGGTTCTCTCAAGCCAATACGGCCTCTCGGCCACCTAATCCCATGGCATAACGGGCAAAGGTCTGTTTAAGGGGAGCGACCAGATCCAGCGTCACCAGCCCCACACCACGGGCCTGGACCAAGGGGAATTTTGCATTGGAAAACAGGCGTACCAGGCTGTCGCTGGCCTGGATGGTACGCATCTGGTCTTCTTGCTGGGCCTCTTCATAACGGGCCAACAGGCTCAGCTCCCCCAGCCCCTGTCCGGCGCGGGCCGCCTTCGCCAGCAACTCCGCCAGGCCCATGACTTCCCGCACGGCCAGGTTATAGCCTTGGCCTGCCACCGGGTGCAGGGAATGGGCCGCATTGCCCACCAATACCAAGCCGGGCCGAATCTGCTCCAGGGCCCGCTCTAACGCCAGTGGATAGACATGACGGGAGCCCACCTGGACAAATCCGCCCAAACGATGGCCAAACCGTTCGCCCAACAACTCCAGGAACTGTGCATCCGAGGCGTTCAGGACGGCGTCTGCTCGATGTTCGGGCAGGGTCCAGATCAAGGCCGAACGGTGATCCTCCACGTCCTCTCCACCGAGGGGCAAAAGTGCCATGGGCCCCTGGTCGGTAAAGCGCTCATAGGCCACAAAATCATGGTGCTTGCGGCTGGACACGGTGGTGATCAGGGCGACTTGTCCGTAAGCCCGTTTCTCGGTCTGAATCCCTAGCTGCTGGCGCAGCCCGGAGCGCCCTCCATCGGCCAGCACGGCCAACTGGGCGCGCAGGGTACTGGCTTCCGAGCCACCGGCTTCATTGGAAGCCAATTCCAGCAAAACGCCTTGCTCCTGGTGCTGCACCCGCAGAACCTGGACCGGGCAACGGAACTGGATGTTGGAATACTGGCGCAAGCCGGTCCACAAAACCCGCCCCATCCATTGGTTTGGCGTCACGTATCCCAGGGCATCGAGGCGATAATCCTCGGCCCGCAGGCGGGTGACGCCAAACTGGCCCCGGTCGGACACATGGATGCGCTTGATAGGCGTCAGGTGCTGGCGCAACAAGTCCCAAAGGCCAAGCTGCTCGTAGATCAGACGTGTCCCATAGGATAAGGCGGTGGAGCGTACGTCGTAACTCGGCTGATAGCCCATTTCAGCGCCGGTATCCGGCATGTCCACCGCTTCCAAAACCGTAATCCGCAAATCCGGACAGGCTCGGGCCAGAGCTACCGCCAGGCTGGCGCCCACCATGCCCCCGCCGATAATGGCAACATCAACGTCCACTTCCATCCCTAGCGCTCCGCCATAATGCGTTCGATATCGGCGACAGTTTTCGGCGCCGAGGCGGTCAGCACCTGGCAACCGTCTTTGGTGACCACCACATCGTCTTCAATACGGATACCGATTCCCCACCAGCGCGGTTCGACCGACTCACAATTGGCGGCGATATAAAGCCCTGGTTCGACGGTCATCACCATGCCCGGCTCCAGCACACGCCATTCGCCACCGATCTTGTAGTCACCCACGTCATGCACATCCATGCCCAGCCAGTGGCCCGTCCGGTGCATATAGAAGGGCCGATAGAGCTCCTGGGCAATCGCCTCCTCTAGGGAAGGCGCCTGGATGATCCCCAGTTTCAGCAGTCCTTCGCACAGCACCCGTACCGCGGCCTCGTGAGGCTGGTTCCAGTGGTTGCCGGGTTTGGTGGCGGCAATGGCCGCTTCCTGGGCTGACAGCACCAGCTCGTACAGGGTGCGCTGCTCAGGCGAGAACTTGCCGTTGACCGGGATTGTACGGGTGATATCCGCAGCGTAATGATCCAGCTCACAGCCTGCGTCGATCAGCACCAGGTCACCATCCCGCAGGACCTGGTCGTTTTCCGTGTAGTGGAGGATACAGGCATTGTCGCCGCCCCCCACAATGGCGTTATAGGCCGAGGCCCGGGCACCATTCATCAGGAAGTGATAATTGATTTCCGCTTCCAGCTGGTATTCGAGCATGCCCGGTCGACAGGCCTTCATTGCCCGTATATGGGCTTGCGCGGTAATTTCCGCAGCCTCGCCCATGACCTTCAGCTCCGCCGGGCTTTTATACAGGCGCATATCGTGTAGCAAATGCTCCAGGGCGGCGAACTCGCCGGGCGGCTGGGCACCGCTGCGTACCTTGGCGCGGATTGCATTGATCCAGTCCATGACCTGGCGGTCGAACTTTTCGTCCCGGCCCATGGCGTAATAGACCTTGGAGCGCCCCTCGATCAGGCCCGGCAGGATTTCGTCGATATCGGCAATGGGGAAGGCATCGTCCATGCCATAGACCTCCACTGCCCCTTCCTGCCCGGCCAGGCGCCCGTTCCAGAGTTCGAACTCAGGGTTGCGTTCCTTACAGAACAGCACAGCCTCCCCATGCTCCCGCCCCGGAATCAGCGCCAGTACGGCTTCAGGCTCGGGGAAGCCGGTCAAGTAATAGAAGTCACTATCCTGACGGAAGGGGTATTCCGCATCCCGGTTGCGAATTTTGAGCGAAGCCGATGGCAGGATGGCAATACTATTGGGCGCCATCTGGCGCAGCAGCCTTTGGCGACGGGCTGCGTATTCCTTCATGGGCAACTTGGCGGGCAATTTACGGGATTCGAGCTTCTCGGTTGATTCGTTCATGAATTGCTACCAGCTTATCGGATAAGGGGTCACGACCGGCCGGTCCAGCCGGCCGGCTGGTTTGAACTAGTGTAGTACGGTGCCTGAAGGTGCCGCGGAGCGGTCAATAAACTCGTCATACAGGTTCATGGCCGCCACCCGCACGAACTCCACCAGCTCCACGTAATAGCTTTCCTGCTCCTCGGACTCTTCCACTTCCGGATCGATTTCCGCAATGGCCATGAGATCCGCCAGCAACTCCCGGGCATCTTCAGACAGCTCCGGCTTGAGTACAGCCAAACCGCGGGACAGGCCTTCAATAAACCCTTGGCACCAAGCGCCAATCGCCTCCAGCCGCTGCCCCAGCGGTACATCATCCTCAGGCAGCATCGGGACAAACGACAGTACATCTTGCTGAAACACTCGCTCGCTCACCTGATATAAGGCTTCAAACTGGCGTCGCAGCTCCTCGTTGGCCGCCTCCAGCACCTGGGTTCCTACCTGGCTGGTCACCTGGGTCAACCATTCCACCTGGGTGAGCTGGTGGCCAGACACCAGACTGCCAATCAGGGCGCCATGCAGCTCGGACGGCGAGGCCTCGACCCCCAGTTGCACATAAATATCGGCCCAATCATCAAACTCAAGCGTTACCGCCCGGCGGTTGTCATGCGTCATTGGTCGTTCTCTCGCTCGCCCTGCCCTCATTAAACATCGCGGGCCAATCAAATTCCACGGATGTCGGATTGCTGCTATCGTAACACTTAGAGTATGAAGTCTCTACGCTGCCACAAGCCAATTCCAACAGGCTTGATACCCTGGGGAAACACTCACCCGGTGTCCGTTGACCCCCTAGAAACGCCCCTTTATAGTACAGCGAAATTTGACAGGATCTGACTATGAATGAAGCCGCCCTGAGCGCAATAGCCGAGAAAGTCGAATTACTGATCAAGCGGTGCGAACAGCTAGAAGCAGACAATGCAGCCCTCCGTGCCCTGCAGGACGATTGGCAGAAAGAGCGGTTGCAGCTGATACAAAAGAATGATCTGGCCCGTACTAAGATCGAAGCCATGATTGGCCGTCTGAA
>JAJUGC010000035.1 GCA_029268325.1 Gammaproteobacteria bacterium
ATCCATGGTGAAGCGTTCTCGGGACCAGTCGACCGATGAGCCCAGGCGACGGATCTGACGGGTAATGGTGCCGCCAGAATGTTCCTTCCACTCCCAGACCTTCTCCAGAAACTTCTCCCGGCCCAGGTCGTGGCGCGTGATGTTTTGTGCGGCCAACTGACGCTCCACCACCATCTGGGTGGCGATTCCGGCATGGTCGGTGCCCGGCTGCCACAGGGTGTTGCGCCCCTGCATACGGCGAAAACGGATCAGCGCGTCCATGATGGCGTTGTTGAAGCCGTGCCCCATGTGCAGGCTGCCGGTGACGTTGGGCGGCGGAATCATGATGCAGTAGGAGTCGCCCTTACCGCTCGGCTTGAAATAACCCCGCTCTTCCCAAAGCTGATACCAATGGCGTTCTAGTTCGTTGGGCTGGTAGGTCTTTTCCATCATTCGGTCGCTTGTTTATCGGTCAATGGCTTAAAGAAAGCTAGGCATTATACACGCCTGGCAAAATGACGGGTATAGAAGGGGGCTTCAGGGTTAGGAGCCGACGCAGCTGGGGTGGCCTTCATCGGCTCCGGCAGGAGCTTTTGGGCAAGTCCGGGGGCTTACCGGTTCGCTTGGTTACAAAACAGCCTTAAGGGCGCTTGCTCGAAGGTATCGCAAGGTGGTTTTCCAGGGCTTCCCGTACCCGCTGCTCGATCAGCGGCCGGATATCCTTGACCAGTTGCTCGGCAATCTGGCCGGCTAACTGGTCCAGCAGACGCTCTTCCTGGTTGGACGTTGAGGCGGCCCTGGTTGTGGCAGAGGTTTGGGTGGCTGGCTTGGAAAAGGAAAACTGAATAAACTGCTTTTGGAATTCTGCCCGCTCCCGGGCCAACTGCTCCAGATGCTCGTAGGGGAGAAAAGGGTTGTTGCGGGGGAGTGGCTTGGTACCAGCCTCCGGTGATTGGGCGTTGATCTCGGATGAAGCAGTCTGGGCTTCTGCAGAACGGGGCTTCTCCGAAGAAATAGCCTGAGTCTCGGGAGATGGGGCAGCAGGTGTGGCTTTGGGGGGCTTCTCCACAACCACCAGGTCATCCAGGGTGGGAATATCCGTTTCGTAGGAGTTATCACTGGCCATAAGGTCGTCCTTCCTTGTTCTGGCACGTAACTGTTTGTTGTTTTGTGTAACGGCGGCGCGCTATTTTAGATCGTGACTGGTGATATTGTAACCATTTTTTCGGTAAAGGCGGAAATGGTCGCGCGAGGCCGACAGGATATCGGGGCGTTGTGTGACGACTTCGGCAATCCGGGCAAAGGACCGGAAGAAGTCCGGTACGGACTGGGCCAGGTTGATCAGGATGGGAGGGGACGGCATGGCAGGGGTGTCCAGGCTGGCCCGGAGTTCGCCACTCCCCAGGGTAACGGGGGCGCTGGCGGCTTCCGGCGCCTGTTGCAGGCTATGGGGGATGAAGCTGTCCGGGCGAAAGGACCACAACCACTGGTCCAATTCCTGGGCTTCCTCTTCTGTCTGCAAGTGGATATGGATTCGGTGGCCATGGCGCAGGGCCTTTTCCACCAGCCGGCACACGGTGATGTGCCGGCTGTGGTCGTCCTCTCTCTGAAGGATGTAGAAATCGGCCTGCGCCATAGGGTTGTCCTACTGTCCGGCCTGGTTCAACAGATACTGGGTGAGCAGGGGAACGGGGCGGCCACTGGCGCCCTTCTCCTTGCCGCTAACCCAGGCTGTGCCGGCGATATCCAGGTGAGCCCACTTGTATTTCTTGGTAAAGCGGGACAGGAAGCAGGCCGCCGTAATGGTGCCTGCCGGACGGCCGCCAATGTTGGGGAGGTCGGCAAAGTTGCTCTCCAGGGAAGACTGGTAATCTTCCCACAAGGGCAACTGCCAGGCCCGGTCGTGGGCTTCGATGCCTGCCTGGAGCAGTTTCTGGGCGAGCTCCTCGTCGTTGGCCATCAGCCCCGTGGCATGGTGACCCAGAGCGATTACACAGGCGCCGGTCAGGGTGGCGATGTCTACCACGCTGGCCGGGTTGAAGCGCTCTGCGTAGGTGAGTGCGTCACAGAGCACCAGACGGCCTTCCGCATCCGTGTTCAGGATTTCCACGGTCTGGCCAGACATGGTGGTGACGATGTCGCCGGGCTTGGTGGCCTTACCGCTGGGCATGTTTTCCGCACTGGTGATAATGCCGACCACGTTGATGGGGGCATTCATTTCAGCCAGGGCGGTCAGGGTGCCGATCACGCTGGCAGCACCGCACATGTCATATTTCATTTCGTCCATTTCGGCGCCCGGCTTCAGGCTGATGCCGCCGGTGTCGAAGGTGATGCCCTTGCCCACGATCACATGGGGGGCCTGATTGGCGTCACCGCCCTTGTATTCCATGATGACTAGCTTGGCGGGCTCGTCGCTGCCGGCGCTGACTGCCAGCAGGGCGCCCATGCCCAGCTCCTTCATGTCCTTTTCGTCCAGCACCTTGGTGGCGATTTTGTCATAGGTGCTGGCCAGGGCCTGACCCTGTTCGGCCAGATAGGTGGGGGTGCAGATATTGCCGGGCAGGTTACCCAGCTCCCGGGTTACCGCCACGCCTTTGGCGATAGCACTGCCCACGGTAATTGCCTTTTCCGCTTGAGCCTGATCCGCTGGTGCGACTGCCAACTGGAGCTCGGTCAGATTGAGCGGCTTGGCCTTTTCGCTTTTGGTGGCATCGTAGCGATACAGGCTGGCAGCGCTGGTTTCCACGTGAAAGCGAGTCTTCCAGGTCGTATCCCGGTTGGGCACTTCGGCTTGGACCAGGCAGGAGACCGCCTGCTTGACCTGACTGTTTTTCAGGGCATTGGTGGCCGCCTGGATGGCTTTGCGGAAGTTGTTCTCGTTGAGTTTGGCGGGCTCGCCCAGGCCCACAATCAGGGCACGGGCGGAGGCGGCGCTACCACAGTCGTACAGCCAGGTGGTGGAGGCGAGTTTTCCGTCCAGGTCGCCCTGTTGGATCAGTTTGTTCAGGAGTCCGTTGGTGCTGGCATCCAGCGCTTTTGCCGCTTCGGTGAGCGAGCCCTTTTCATAGACACCGACGATGAGACAATCGGCTTTTAGTTGAAGGGGATCCTGGCTGATCGCGGAATATTTCATAACCTCTCCAGTAGCTGTGGGTTTATGGACAGATGGTATGACCAGAGCCGGGCTGTACCTTGGTTATGGAAATCAGGTTATATCCCGTTGTAAAAACCGGGCTTTAGCGCTCTGGTGTAAGTACCTGCTACGAGTTTACGTGAACGGGTGATAAATTCCAGTGATGCCCTTTGCCTCAGTACCGGATTCTTACCTACAATACCCCGTCCCTTTATAAGATATCGAAGCGGCTACTCAATCCATACCTGTATTCGGCGGGAATTAGCTTGTTCATCATTTTCCGTTATCTCACTCGTCAGTTGCTGATCAGCATGACGGCGGTTGCCGGCATCTTGCTCCTGATCTTTATGAGTGGGCGTTTTATCAAGTACCTGGCGGAAGCCGCGGCCGGCGAACTGGCGCCGGATGTGCTGTTCGCCGTCATTGGCTATCGCCTGCCCAGCTTTCTGGAGCTCATCCTGCCACTGGCTCTCTTCATTGGGATCTTGCTCGCCTATGGCCGCATGTACCTGGAAAGTGAGATGACCGTCCTCAAAGCCTGTGGCATGAGTGATGGCCAGCTGATCAAGCTGACCATGGGATCGGCACTGGTGGTGATGGCCATTGTGGCGGTCATGAGCCTGTATCTTAGCCCCTGGGGCATTCAACAGGTGGAAAAGATTTTTGATGACCAGGCGAAGATGACTGAGTTCGAGTTGTTGGCCCCGGGACGCTTCCAGCCCTTGAAAAGCGGGGAGCGGGTAACCTACACCGAGGCCCTCAGCAGTGACAAGCGGGAAATGCAGAACGTATTCATTGCTGAAAAAGGGCGGGCCGGCGGCAGTCCTTCGGTGGTCTTTGCCAGAACTGGCACCCAACAGGTCAACCCCCAAACCGGCGAGCGCTTTATCGTACTCCATGACGGTGCCCGATATCAGGGCCATCCAGGCAGCCTGGATTTCCGGGTGCTGGAGTTCGAAGCCTATGGGGTGAAGATTTCCGAGCCCACGGCAGAGCGGCGCCGGGTGAAGGAGGAGGCGATTCCTACCCTGGAACTGGCGCAGTCCGATAATCCTAAATATCTCGCTTTGCTGCAGTGGCGCCTGTCGATTCCGCTCATTGTGCCGATTGTGGCGCTGCTGGCAATTCCCCTGAGCCGGGTCAATCCGCGCCAGGGACGCTTCTTCCATTTGCTGCCGGCCATGGGAATCTATATTGCCTACTTGGGACTGCTGATTGCCTCCCGCAATATGCTGGAAAAGGGAACGATTCCCTTCTGGCTGGGGCTTTGGTGGGTGCATATCCTGTTTTTCTGTATCGCCATGGCCTTGCAGTTTGGTGGCCGGATCTTACATAGTCGGCGCATGCGCCGCAGGAGCCCTGTGCAGCATGCGTAAGCTGGATCGTTATGTCATTTCCACGGTTTTTGCAGCCCTGGTGCTGGTCTTGGTGGTTGTGTTGTCCCTGGACCTGGTGTTTGCCTTCATCAATGAGCTGGATGAACTGGAAAACCAGTACCAAACGTTGCAGGCCCTGTCGTACATTGCCTGGACCTTGCCCCGCCGGATCTATGACTATTTGCCGTTGGCCGCCTTTATGGGCAGCTTGGTGGGCCTGGGGGCGTTGGCGAATAATTCGGAGCTGGTGGTGATGCGGGCAGCAGGGATTTCCACTGGCCGTATTGTTTGGGCTGCCATGAAGCCAGCCTTGGTGGTCGTGGTGATCGGCTTGGCCTTAGGGGAGTATGTGGTTCCCCACACGGAGCGGGTTGCCCAGACCAACAAGTCCCTCGCCAAGGGAACCGGGGAGGCCTTGAGTTCCCGGGAAGGCTTCTGGCACCGGGAAGGCGATACCTTCATGCATTTCAATGCGGTGGAACCCCATGGGGTGCTGCATGGGGTCACCCTGATGGAGTTCGACGAAAACCGCTGGCTGACCCGGGCCACCTTTGCGCAACGGGCCATTTATGAGCAGGGCCGCTGGCGGCTGGAACAGGTGGTTCAGAGCGACTTGGCTCAGGATAGGATCAGCCGGCGGGACCTTGATATGATGGAGTGGGACAGCCGGCTATCGCCGGAGGTTCTGGGCGTTCTGGTGGTCAAGCCGGAAAACCTGCCCATCCAGGGGCTTTACGCCTATTCCCGCTATTTGCTGAACCAGGACCTGAATGCCAACAACTACCTGATGGCGTTCTGGAAGAAGGTCTTGTCGCCGGTGGCGACTGCTGTGATGGTGCTGGTGGCCATTTCCTTTGTATTCGGGCCGTTGCGCTCGGTCACCATGGGGTTTCGGGTATTTGCCGGGATTATCGTCGGCCTCCTGTTCAAGTATGCCCAGGATTTATTGGGCCCCTCCAGCCTGGTGTTTGGCTTTAACCCCATCTTTGCCACCCTGGTGCCGATACTGGTGTGCTTTGTCGTGGGAGTGGTGCTGCTGCGGCGGGCCAGTTGAGGGCTCCCAGATCGCCCCATACTTTGACGGGCCAATCTGGGTTGTCCTATACAACGCGGCACAGTGCTTCCAGTTATCAGGAAACACTGCGCCGCCACTGCCTTAAAGCACTCTCAGAAAGGCCACCAGATCCTGCTTTTCCTGTGCGGTCAGCTGGCTGCCCAGAATCAGGTTGAAGAACTCAACTGCGTCTTCCAGAGTCAGCAAGCGGCCATCGTGAAGGTAGGGGGGAGACTCCTTGATACCACGCAGCACAAAGGTTTTGGTCGGACCGTCCACTTCCGCCATGCGGCCATTGACCAGGCGGGGCTTGTAGAACCGTTCGGTCTTGAGATCATGCATGGTGTTGTCGGTATAGTGGGGCGGCAGATGGCAGCTTCCACACTGGCCTTTGCCGAAAAAGATCTCCTGGCCGCGCAGTTCCTGCTCGGTGGCCTTGCTGGGAATCAGCTTGCCGAACATATCCAGTTTGGGAGCGGGCGGGAAATCCAGGATGGACTGGAACTCTCCCATGAAGTGAACCTGACTGCCCCGTTCCAGTACGTTTACCCCTTTCTTGGCGGCCAACACGATATCACCGTCAAAGTAGGCGGCCCGCTGTTCGAACTCCGTGAAATCCTCAACGGTTTTCAGAGCCCGTTTGGAGCCGTGCAGCTGCTGGACGTTTACACCCCGTAGCGAGGGGGTGTCGATCCGAAGTCTGCGTTCTTGGGGGCGGATATCTCCAATCAGGTGAGTGGCCGCATTGGTGTGGCCATTGGCGTGGCAGTCAAAACAGGTCACGCCCTGGCTGGGCTTGTCAGACCGGCGGTCGTTGGTGGCGTTGAACTGCTGTTGGGGGAACTGGCTCACCAGCAGGCGAAGACCTTCCAACTGCTTGGGGTTGAGAATGCCGTTGAAGGTTTCGAAATAGTTGTTGATGGTGATCAGCTGTCCCTTGGATACATCGCCCAGATCCGGCCGGGTCGTAAGGAAGATAGCGGGAGGGAACTCCGGGAGAAAGTGTTCCGGGATGCCGAACTCGATGTCGAACCGGTTCAGGTCATGGAGTCCCTGTTTCTGCATCTCATCAATCTGCATTTTGGGAAAGACCATGCCGCCTTCTTCATGCTTGGGATGAGGCAGAGGCAAGAAGCCCTGGGGGAACAGGTCTTTCTCCCGGATTTCCTCCGGTGACATGGCCGCGAGCTTTTCCCAGGTCATGCCTTTGGGCAGCTTGACCCGGACACCTTCCTGGACGGGCTTGCCCCGGGTCATGGTAACCCCCTTGGCAGGCCGGTTGCTCAAGTCGTAGCGGCTTTCCAGCAGTTTCTGATGCCGTTGCTGGAACTTCTGCTTCTCGGCGCTCAGTCGTTTGCGGATGGTTTCGAAGTCCTCGTCAATAACAACGGGGGAGTAGCTGTTGGGAATACGGGGCTCTTTGGCGATGGCCGAGCCGCTAAAACAGAGGGGCAGTGCAAGCAGTAACGGCAGCAACCTGCTGCGGGACCGATCATTGTCTCTCATGGGGTGGCTCCTTCTTATCGTAGTGTCCGGAACGGCCGGGATCATCCGGTGATGCAGTGACTCTTCGTCGACAACGGCACTCTTGGGTGTGCGCACATCAGGGGCGATCAACTGTCCAGAGATAACAAGTCGACTTGTCATGTATTTAATTGACCCGATGGGCCAATCAAAAGAAGGCGCAGCCTATGGGGCTGATAGGCTGGGGCAATCAGCAGACTGCGCTGAAGACCGGGTTGTTTTTTGCAGGTAGTTAGTGGAATGTGTGGGTGAATCTTCACTGTGCTGCTGGAAGTGGGGGGGCCTGCTTCAGTCTGCACCAAGGCGTGAGGATGTCTTTCTGCCCGCTGGGCAAACTCTTATCAAGGATCTATACAGGAGTGGGATATGCGTGTCATCGCATCGGCTATTTTGGCCATAGGAATGATTGTGGGGGCATGGTTGATTACGGATGGGCTTAGGGATATACGCACCGGAGACCGTTATGTCACTGTCAAGGGCATGGCCGAGCGGGATGTGGAGGCCGACCTGGCGATTTGGCCTCTGCGCTATGTAGCCGCCAGTGACCAATTGGAACAGGCCCAGAAGGATATCCAGCGCAGCCGTGAGGCGGTGGAGCGGTTCCTGGGCAAGTATGGTGTTGCGGCCGACCAAATTGAACTGCAGCGCTTGGATGTGACCGATACCACCACTAATCCTTATCAAAGCCAGCCCAGTCCCAAGCGCTTTATTATCAGCCATACCCTGCTGGTGCGTAGCGAGTCGCCGGATCAGGTTCGCCAGGCCTCCCAGGCTATCAGTGAGTTGATCGATCTGGGCGTGGTACTTTCCAGCGATTACGGCCCCAGTGGTCCGACCTACCTGTTCAAGGGGTTGAATGACATCAAGCCGGCCCTGATTGCCGAGGCGACTGCCGCAGCCCGGGCGTCGGCTGAACAGTTCGCCAAGGATGCCAATGCCACGCTGGGTGGGCTGCGTCGTGCCAACCAGGGGGTGATCCAGATCCTGCCACGGGATCAGGGAGCTGGTATGAGCGAGGAAAGCCAGGCATCCAAAACCGTCCGGGTGGTGAGCACCCTGGAATATTACCTCGACTGATCGCCGCTTCCCTTGTTGCGATCAGTGCCCGGATCCGGCTTTTCCGGTGTCAGCCTCAGGATCTGGCCGTCGTTGTCGTCGGTCAGCAGATAGAGGCTGCCATCGGGCGCCTGTTCCACATCGCGGATCCGGGCGCCCATGTCGACCCGCTCCACTTCTTCGGCTTCACGCCCGTTGATCGTTACCCGAACCAGGGCCTGGGAGCTCAAACCACTGATCAGCAAACTCCCTTGCCAGCCTGGAAACAGGTTCCCCGTATAGAAAATCATGCCTGAGGGTGAAATAACCGGGCTCCAGTGTGTAAGCGCGTCGGTCAGGTGGGGCTCAGTGGGAGGGTCTGGAATCTTGCGGCCATCATAATGGTTGCCCCAACTGACTTTGGGCCAGCCGTAATTCTGGCCCGCTTCGATCAGGTTGAGCTCATCCCCGTCACGGGGGCCCATTTCGGTTTCCCAAAGCTCCCCAGTTTGGGGGTGAATCGCCAGGCCTTGCACATTGCGGTGCCCATAGGACCAGATTTCCGGCCGGGCACCGGCCTCTTTGACAAAGGGGTTGTCCTGGGGAACGCTGCCGTCAGGCCGAATGCGGACAATGGTACCCAGGTGATTGGACAGGTCCTGGGCCGGATCAAACTTGTTGCGGTCGCCCATGGACAGGTACAGGTGCCCATCCTTGGAAAAGACGATGCGTCCGCCAAAGTGAAGGCTGCCGTTCACCTTGGGTTCCTGTCGGAAGATGACCTGGAAATCCTGGAGCTGATCGTTTTGTAGGCGCCCTCGGCCCAGGGCTGTGGAGGCTTTGTTGCCATCGGGCTCGGCGAAGGAGAGATAGACATAGCCATTGGATTTGAAGTCAGGATCCAGGGCCACGTCCAGGAGGCCCCCTTGGCCTGCCGCAAACACCTCTGGAGTACCTTGGATTGGAGCAGAGTGTTGCTGGTTTTGGTCCAGGATTCTCAACCGGCCTTCCCGTTCGGTGACCAGAAGCCTGCCGTCCGGAAGCAAGGCCATGCCCCAGGGATGGCTCAGACCTTCCGCGATGGTTTCAACCGAGAACTTTCCTGTGTCGGAGGAGACGGATTCCCGTGATTGGGCTCCCGCCGGGGTGAAAATCAGACTGGCAATGCTGACGAAGCCTGCGGCGAACAGGACAAAGGGATTCATGGGCTGCTCCTTGGCATCAGTGGCCAGGTTGATAACCGCTCCTAATCTAGGGGCCGTTGCGAGATCTTGAATAAGGATAGGGATCGTCAGCATTCATGCCCAACCCCGGAACAACTAAAAAGGGGCTTGCGCCCCTTTTTAGTAATGCTCTTAGTAACTGGCGGCCCAGATTGGCTTTGGATCAGGCGCTGTTGGCCGCGCTGGCTGCCTCTGTCGGCTGTTGCCGGGCAAGCTTTTTCAGGGCGAGCATGATAGGGATTCCCGCTGCGGCTTTGAGCAGTGGGCCGGTAAAGGGAATCGGCAGCTTGGGCTCAAGCTCAATGGTGTAATGGACAATGGTTTTGCCTTGCACCTGGGCAAAAGCGATCCGGCCTTTGTGGTTTTTGACCGGGCTGCCCTTGGTGACGCTGTACTCCATCAGTTCGTTGTTTTTGAAGGCCGTGACTGTTTCTTCAAAGGCCGGAACCGGGAACGCCTCGATACGCCGCACAGAACCGACACCGTTCTTGTTCTTGCCCGAGGCGTCTACGATGCGGGTCACCTTGGCATTGACCAGCTTGCCAAAGTTTTCGTGGTCGGTGAGTTGCTGAAAGACCCAGCTGATGGGAGCGTCGTAGGATTGGAATAGTTCAATATATTGTTTGGCCATAGTGATCATCCTGATTCGTTGTTTTGGGTAAGGGGCCCTGAGTTGTCGCAGTTTGAGGCGTAAATGTCAACCGGCAGGCAAAGCCGGAAGAGCTCCGGCTTTGCCTGGGATCGGCTCTAAGCCTGGTCAGGCATAGAAGAATAAGGGGACAAACCCGACAATCAGCAAGGTGGTGAGCAACACCAGCAAGGGCACCCAGATATGTTCGAAGCGCTGGAGCAGGGAAGCCTGGGGGCCCTTATCTTCAATGGCCTGGTGCCACTCTGCTGTGCCCACCACCAGTCGGGTCAGCAGCTGGTTGAGGGCGACAGGCGGGCTCAAGTAGCCCAGCTCAAATGCCACCAGGGCAACCATCCAGAAGTGGAGGGGATCAACCCCAGACTGGATGGCGTAGCTGGCAAAGGTGGCCGTCACCAGAATCACCGCGCCGAACGGATCCATGAACATGCCAATGAAAACCAGCAACAGGATGCTGATCAGCATGACCATCCACACAGATCCCAGGGATTGGGGGAAGATCTGATCAACGATGTGGGATTTTTCGATGACGCCGCCCAGGCAAATGGAGGCCATGATCAGCAGGAGCAGGGCACCAATGTGAATGCTGGAGTCGGCTGCGGAGTCGGAGACCACTCCGGCGAAGGCGCTGATCCGGTTCTTCTTCGTCTGGAACAGGCGCTCATAGAGCAGGATGCCGGTCAGCACGATCGGCAGGATGACCGGGGCATTGTGCTCGTTGATGTGCATGCCCAGAACCAGCTTGAAGCCGAAGAGGATCGCGACCACGGTCACCAGGTAAGGAAGCAACTGCTTGAAGGCGGCCATGGTTTCGCGCCAGGCGGTGCTTGGACTGGTAGTGCCGACCAGGCGGGTGGCCTTGTTCTTGGTCAGTACCAAAACGCTGAAAATGGCTGCCGACAGCAGATAGATGTACAGACCCCAGCCATAGAGCTGGTTGGTGGTGACCTCTTTGTTGAGGGCTGCAATGATGACGATAAGCAGGCAGGGGTTCAGGACGACACCCAGGCTGCCGGACATGGCTGTCGTGGACAGAGACAGGGAGCGATGGGCTCCGGCCCGGCGCATTTCGTCATAAATCACACCCCCCAC
>JAJUGC010000036.1 GCA_029268325.1 Gammaproteobacteria bacterium
ATGGTTGTGCGATGCTCTGTTACGTTACGCCCAAGGAGCACCTGGGTCTGCCCAACAAGGATGATGTGAAAACCGGCATCATCACCTACAAGATTGCCGCCCATGCTGCAGACTTGGCGAAGGGACATCCGGGCGCACAGATTCGGGATAATGCCCTGTCCAAGGCGCGCTTTGAATTCCGCTGGGAAGATCAGTTCAATCTGGGGCTCGACCCGGATACGGCCCGGGCATTCCATGATGAAACCTTGCCTAAGGAATCTGCCAAGGTGGCCCATTTCTGTTCCATGTGTGGTCCCAAGTTCTGCTCCATGAAAATCAGCCAGGAAGTGCGGGAATACGCAGAAGAACGTAAGATGGATTCGGTAGAATCAGCCCTGCAAACGGGCTTGAGTGAGAAAGCCGAGGAATTCAAGCGCCGGGGAGGCGCGCTCTACCACAAGGTGTAGGTAGGCGGAAGAAGGCCAGGGAAGGCCATCAGGCTCGCAAGGTCAGGAGAAAACGGGCAATGAGCGACAAGAGCGATAAGAATGAGCGGTTCACCCACAATGATGTCCAGGTGGTGGCCCGCGAGCAGTGCTTCAAGGGCTTCTACAGCATCCAGAAATACCATGTGAAACACCGTCTGTTTTCTGGAGGCTGGAGTAATGTTATTCAGCGAGAGCTGTTTGTCCGCCACAATGCCACTTGTGTACTCTTGTTCGATCCAGTCCGGGACAAGGTGGTGATGGTGGAGCAGTTCCGGATCGGCGCCATTCGTGAGGCCAATACCCCTTGGCTGTTGGAACTGGTGGCTGGGCTGAACGGAGAGGGGGAGGCGCCAGGAGAGGTCGCCCGCCGCGAAGCGATCGAAGAGGCAGGCTGCGAGATCAAGGAGTTGATCCATATTTGCAGCTATCTGCCGTCGCCGGGGGGTAGTTCCGAAAAGGTGGATCTCTATTGCGCTCTGGTGGATTCGGAAGGCATCGGCGGTATCCATGGACTGGAGGATGAAAACGAAGACATCCGGGTCCATGTGATTGATTGGACTGAAGCCTGCGATATGGTGAAAAACGGAAAAATTAATAACGCGGCCAGTATTATTGCGATACAGTGGTTGCAGTTAAACGAAGCCAAGGTAAGAGAAGCCTGGAGCAGACGTTCTTGAAGCGTACAGGCTATCTCAGTAGTAAACCCCAAGACCAGGAGAGCTCATGAAAGCCCGCTATGTGCCCAATCTGGCCAAGATCGGTGCAATCTGTGAAGCCAACTATCTGCGCTTGCAGAAGTTGATGCCGGCGATGCGGGCTGGAGTGTCTGCCGAGTACGAACTGTTCGCCGAGGGCAAACACCTGGGAACCGTATGCCTGAAGGTCCTGGAAACAGCCAAGTACACCCAGGTTTTGTACCTGGAGCAGATCCAGACCGCCGGCAAATGGCTGAACAACCCAGAAATGACGGTGCGTGTGTATCACGATGCCCGCATGGCTGAAGTGGTGAGTTGCTTCCAGCAGCGCCGGATTCAGGCCGTCAATGAGTACCCGAACCAGAAGATGCATCTGCCCGACGAAAAGCTGCAGTTGAACGGTTTTCTCGCCGACTGGCTCAATTACTGTATCAAGCATGGACATCTGCCTTTTCAACTTGTCGCCAAAATGTGACTCCCATACTGGAAAAAAATCAGTCTCCGCATATATTTCCTGAGCAGTAACATGCCAAATCGTGAGGCCTGCGCTGCAGGGCGTAAACTAGGCTGCTGGAGGCGAATTCAGGTGGCGAATGAGAACGATATAGCCTTGCAGGTCATACAGCTGACAGACCCACATTTGCGCCAGGAAGAGGATGGTACTCTTCTGGGCATGAATACCCGTCGCAGTCTGGGTGCGGTCTTGGAGCTGATTCAGCAGGATGGGCATGAGCCCGACTTGGTGGTTGCCACCGGCGATATTTCCCAGGATGGCTCCGAAGAGTCCTACCAATGTTTCCAGGAGTACATGGGGGTATTCAATTGCCCCGTGTACTGGTTTCTCGGCAATCATGACAATAATAGCGCCATGGTCCAGATCACTGCCGGCACGGAGGCGATGGACCGGGTGGTGGTGCGCAACGGCTGGAAGCTGATCTTTCTAGACTCCTCCGTTCCCCAAAAGGTCTTCGGCCGCTTGGGCAAGAATGAGTTACGCTTGCTGGAGACCGAACTCAGCCGGGATCCGGACCTGCACACCATGATTTGCTTCCATCATCATCCCATAGATATCGACAGTGCCTGGCTGGATTCCATTGGCCTGCGCAATCGCGATGAGTTTTTCGAGATTGTGGATCGCTACTCCAACGTGCGCTTGATCCTCTGGGGGCATATCCATCAGGAGTTGGACCGGGAGCGCAATGGGGTGCGCCTGCTTGCGACTCCCTCTACCTGTATCCAGTTCAAGCCGGGCTCCCAACAGTTTGCCGTGGATGATGCGGCGCCAGGCTATCGCTGGCTGAACCTGATGCGCGATGGCTCGGTGGAAACTGGCGTCAAGCGCTGCGAAGATTTCGACTTTGAAGTGGACTTGAATAGCACCGGATACTGAGTCAATCCCAGCCTGCCGGGGCTTGCGTCAGTTTTTGAATGCTCCAACGGAGTGGCCGCAGCCATATTTGGGCTTCTTCGTTTCTTTCATTACACTTCGCCCTATTTCAACTCGAACAGTCCTGTTGCATCACTGACAAGTTAAAGAAGGCAAGTATGTCCAGCCCAAACCCTGTAGTGGTTTATTTGCATGGGTTTAACAGTTCGCCCGATTCCCGTAAGGCCCAGGTCTTACGGCAGTGGGCCAAGGTTTATCGGCCCGGATTGCAGATTGAGGTGCCGGCTTTGCCATACTCGCCCAAGGCGGCGGCCGAACTGCTGGGGCGGTTGGTGGAAAGCTTGGGCTCGCGCTTGAAAGGCTGTATCGGTAGTTCCTTGGGAGGCTATTATGCGACTTGGCTGGCCAGTCGTTATGAGGTTCCCGCTGCACTGGTCAATCCGGCGGTGCGTCCCTATGAGCTGCTGACGGATTATCTGGGGGAGAACACCAACCTGTATACAGGAGAGCGGTATAGGCTCACGGAGCGTCATATGCAGGAGTTGATTGACCTGGATGTGACGGAAATTGCCCGGCCTGAACTCTTCTTCCTGCTGATACAGACGGGCGATGAAACCCTGGACTGCCGGCAGGCAGCGAGCAAATTTGTTCAGGCCCGTGGCTGGATTGAAGGCGGCGGGAACCATGAGTTTACTGGTTTTGAGCGGACACTCCCGGCCATTTTCGAGTTTTTCGCTTGTTCGGGAAAATGAAGTCGTGCTGCTGGTAGCGGAGAGACAGGCTGGGCGCGTTTTTCTTCGTTGCTTTGGCGGGAGTGCTCGCTAATATAGGCGACCAAGCGGCGGCAGAGGTGCCTGGGGCTAGTCCGGGCTGTCCTGAATTCGCGAGTCAACGTAGTTAAAACCCGTTCCAATTAGGATATTTAATGCATGAGCAATATTCCGAGTGATCTGAAGTATTTGTCCAGCCATGAGTGGGCGCGTCTGGAAGACGACGGTGAAACCGTCACTGTTGGCATTACCGACCATGCACAGGAAATGCTGGGGGACGTGGTATTCGTTGAGCTGCCGGAAGTAGGGGCGGAGCTTGCCGCAGGTGATGAGGCGGGCGTGGTGGAGTCGGTGAAGGCTGCATCCGACATTTACTGCCCCGTCGGTGGCGAGGTGATCGAGGTTAACGAAGCCCTGGAAGAAAACCCGGAACTGGTCAATACAGACCCATACAATGATGGCTGGTTCTTTAAGGTGCGGATTAACGATAAAGCCGAATTGCAGACCTTGCTGGATGCTGAGGATTATGAGGAGGTCTGTGAGTCGGAGTAACTCATCCGCCTACAGTCCTGAAAGACAAACGCCCCGTCAGTGGGGCGTTTTTGTTTGTGAGGGAAGGGCCTGCAGGCAAGCTCAGGATGAGGGCTCGGCACTTAGTTTGTTCAGCATGGCGGTCGCCAAAGACTGGGCTTGGCGAAGGCGCTCCTGATGCTCGGCCTTGGCGTCAAAGAGGGGGCCTTGGATTTGGGAAATCTCAAGCCGTAGTTGCTGAGACAGCTGGATCACCGCTTCCTGCCCTTCAGGGGAGAGCAGCCTGCTCTTACTCAAGATCTGGTCCACAGAGTCCAGAACGGCCAGAAGATCCTGTTGGGTGTTTTGGCTAAAGACGGATTCTGGTGGCTGCCCATCCTGCGGGTTGGTTGTGACCAGGGCGGCTTGCAATGGGGCATTGATTTCCTGCTCCAGGGTCTGGAGCAGCGCCCGGCGGATGCGGTTGTGCTGGTCTGCAGGGGGCAGTTTCAGAAACTGGCTCGGGTAGTGGCCTTCCGGCAGCTGCCAGGCTTGGCACAGGATTCCTATATCCTGTGCCAGCTGGTTGGTGATGATGGACAGCAGTTGGCGGCGGCGGAGTTTGGCTGGACCCTGGTCGTCGGCTTGTGATGAGGGCTCTTGGGACTGGCGCTCAAAGTCATGCCAGGAACGGTGCGACTGCTGGTTTCGGTTCTCACCCCATAGCAGGAACTCCACAGGGTGGAAGCCCAGGACCACGTAGGCCGTATCGCTGAACTGGTGCTGTTCGTTCAGGGACTCGGGCGTGATGGGAACCGACTCTGCAAACACCAGACCGCTATAAGGGTAACCCTCCACGGCATCTAGATACCCAGGCTCCAGAGGATGCAAATCCAAGCGGCTCGACAGGGAATGGTGCACCTGGAATTGAGGGCTGGGGGCGGTCTCTACAGGCGTGAGGTTTAAGGATTGATAAACTTCCACGGCCTTGTAGGCCTGATGGGCATGCCGCCAGGCGTCGCGAGCAGCCTGGAGGCTATCGTCGCCGGGCTCGGCCAGGAAGAGGCCAACGGCTTGGGCGAGTTGCTCCGTGGCCTCTTGCAAGGCCCTGTGGGCACGTTGGGCCTCCTGGAGGAGCGCTTGAGGCCATTCCTCCGAAGCGGGCTCCGTAGCTTCAGTTTCGGTGGCTGGTTGGCTTTTCTGGGAAGTGGTATCCGGCGGCGTTCGGTCACAGCCGGCCAGCACCACGGAGGTGAGCAGCAGGGCGAGGAATATTCTCAAGCAAAAGACTCCTATTTCCTGGTCTTAATCCCTTAGGCTAATAACCTTCCAGCCCCGTTCGACCGCCAGGCTGTGGAGGGTTTGATCCGCGTCCACGGCGACTGGGTTGCCGACTTGCTCCAGCAGGGGCAGGTCGTTATGGGAATCGCTATAGAACCAAGCCTGGCTCAAATCGTGGGGATTCTCTTTAAGCCAGTTTTGAAGGCGGATCACCTTACCTTCACGGAAGCTGGGCGTACCCTGGACGCGGCCCGTGTAGGCGCCATCCACCATTTCCGGATCGGTGGCGATCAACTCGTCTACCCCCAACAGTTCGGCAATGGGCTCGGTAATGAAGCGATTGGTGGCTGTAATGATCAGAAGGTAATGGCCTTGTTGGCGATGCTGCTCCAGCAGGGCCTGTGCCTTGGGGAGCATCATGGGGATGACGCAGGTTTCTACGAAGTCCTGGCGCCAGCGCAGCAGGTCCTCCATGGAGTTGGCCGCCAGAGGTGCCAAGGAAAACTCCAGATATTGGTTCATGTCCAACAGGCCATCGAGATATTCCTGCATGAACCGGTCGTTGGCCTTTTTATAGGTTTCGGCATCCACGATGCCCTGGTCCACCAGATATTGTCCCCAGGCATGATCGCTATCGCCGGCCAGAAGGGTGTTGTCGAGATCAAAAATAGCGAGACTCAACCGACTATTCTCCGAAGTGAATTTGGGATCCCGGGATTGTAGCACTAAAGGGTGGCAGGAGCGCATGCCGAGGCTTGGGCGAAAGCCTTGCCAAGTTCCCGCCAAGACTTTCGCCTGTGGTCAGAAGGTGGAAAGTTGGGGACAAGGAAGGGCCAAAAACTCTGGTATAGCGGCGGAAGGGCGTGGGAAACTCCGAATTAAAAGGCGTATTTCATCCATAAATTGCGCCGGCAGGCTATGAATTTCCGATAAACCAACTATAAATAATAGAAAACGTAAGCAAAATCAGACAGTAAAAACGGGCCGGGTGGAGGCTTTGGAAGCTGTCTGCGGGGTTTGCTGAAAACTCTGATTTTGTGGAACAATGAGACAAGTTTGAAACACTTTTGGGGTTTGTGACGTGATTGACGCCGATGGCTATCGTCCCAATGTTGGGATCATTTTGGCCAACCAGGAAGGAGAGGTTTTTTGGGCTCGGCGTATTGGGCAAGATTCTTGGCAATTTCCCCAGGGCGGTATCAAAAAGAATGAAACCCCTGAGCAGGCACTGTTTCGTGAGCTGCGTGAGGAGGTCGGTCTGATGCCGTCGGATGTCGAGATTATCGCCTGCACGCGGGGCTGGCTGCGTTACCGTCTGCCGAAAAAAATGGTGCGTTATAACAGCCAACCCGTGTGTGTCGGGCAAAAGCAGAAGTGGTTTCTTCTGCGGATGCTGTCTCCTGATGCCCATGTCTGTGTGCACCATTCCGACTCCCCGGAGTTTGATGGCTGGCGTTGGGTCAGCTATTGGTATCCCTTGGGGCAGGTGGTGTCGTTCAAGCGGGAGGTGTACCGGCGTGCGCTCAAGGAGCTGGCACCACGTTTGATCAAGTCATCTAATCGGGGTGGAAAAGATTGGAAAAAGCCGGTTTGAGCTAGAACGGAAAAACACTGAATGCTGAGTGTTCTCAAAAGTATTGTGCAGGAAGTCAACACTGCTGAGGATCTTCGGGAAGCCCTGGAGATCATCGTAAGCAGGGTTCAGGCTGCAATGAACACTCAGGTCTGTTCTATCTATCTGCAAGACCCCAACACCGAGCGCTACCTCTTGATGGCCACCCAGGGCCTGAATAAGGAAGCGGTCGGCAAGGTTTCCCTGGGCCACAATGAAGGCTTGGTCGGCCTGGTTGGCAGCCGAGAGGAGCCCATCAATCTAGAGGACGCCCAGTCCCACCCTCGCTACCGTTACTTTCCTGAAACCGGAGAAGAGCGTTTCCGGTCCTTCTTAGGCGTTCCCATTATCCACCATCGCAAGGTTTTGGGCGTTCTCGTTGTGCAACAGCGGGAAAGCCGCAGCTTTGACGAAGGCGAAGAAGCCTTTTTGGTAACTATCTCGGCGCAACTGGCCGGTGTGATCGCCCATGGGGAAGCAACCGGTGTGATCGGCGGTCGCGGCCTGACCGGCGAACGGGCCCGGGATGCCCGTTTCACGGGTGTGGCAGGGGCTTCGGGGGTGGCCGTCGGGCGTGGGGTGGTGGTCTATCCGCAGGCTGACTTGACGGCAGTGCCGGATAAGACCGTTGAAGACATCGAGAGCGAGGTGCAACGCTATCAGGCCGCGGTCGAGGCCGTACGGAACGATATGCGGGCACTGGGGGAAAAGCTTTCGTCTCAATTACGTCCGGAAGAGCAGGCGCTGTTTGATGTCTATATCCGGATTCTGGATGACTCGGCGTTAAGCGTTGAAGTCATCAGCCATATTCAGAAAGGGCTATGGGCCCAAAGCGCCCTGAAACGGGTGGTCCAGGAATATGTACGCCACTTTGAGCTGATGGGAGACGATTATCTCCGTGAGCGGGCAGTGGATATCAAGGATTTGGGACGGCGGGTGTTGGCCTATCTCCAGAAAAACGTGCAGGAGCGGCGCACCTATCCCAAGAATACCATTCTCGTCAGTGAGGAGCTGACGCCATCCATGCTGGCTGAAGTTCCCAAGGGACGCCTGGCGGGCCTGGTCTCAGTGCGGGGTTCCAGTAACTCCCATGTGGCTATCCTGGCCCGTGCCATGGGGGTGCCTTGTGTGATGGGGGTATTTGACCTGCCTTTTGCCCAGTTGGAAGGGCGCCGTTTGGTGGTGGACGGCTATAACGGCCAGATTTTCGCCAGTCCTTCCACAGAGCTCCTGAGTTTCTACAAGTCCATTGTGGAAGAGGAGCGGCAACTGGAGAAGGGGCTGGAAAAGCTTCGCGACTTGCCTTGCGAAACACTGGATGGTCACCGGATGAAGCTTTGGGTGAATACCGGGCTGATGACCGATGTGGTGCGCTCCCTGAGCCACGGGGCAGAAGGCGTCGGGCTTTATCGGACAGAAGTGCCCTTCATGATCAATGAGCGTTTCCCCAGTGAGCTGGAGCAACGGGATTTCTACCGTGAGCAACTGGAAGCCTTTGCTCCGAACAAGGTCACCATGCGCACACTGGACATTGGGGGCGATAAGGCCTTGAGCTATTTCCCCATTGTTGAGGACAACCCTTTCTTGGGCTGGCGGGGCATTCGGGTGACGCTGGATCACCCGGAAATTTTCCTGGTCCAGGTCAAGGCCATGCTGAAGGCCAGTGAGGGGCTTAATAACCTGCGTATCATGCTGCCCATGATCTCCTGTGTCTCCGAAGTGGAAGAGGCCCTGCACTTGATTCACCGGGCGCACTATGAGGTTTGCGAGGAAGGGCTGAATGTTCCCATGCCGCCGGTGGGCGTCATGATTGAGGTGCCCGGAGCCGTATACCAGGTCAAGGAGTTGGCCGATCGGGTGGAGTTTCTGTCGGTTGGCAGCAATGACCTGACCCAGTACCTGCTGGCAGTGGACCGCAACAACCCCCGAGTGGCCGGGTTATATCATTCTTATCATCCGGCAGTGCTGCAAGCCCTGTTCAAGATCGTCCGCGATGCCCATGCTGTAGGTAAGCAGGTGAGTGTATGTGGTGAGCTGGCGGGCGATTTGGGTGGCGCTCTACTGCTGACCGCCATGGGCTATGACGCTCTTTCCATGAATGCTGCCAGCTTGCCCAAGGTGAAATCCGTCATCCGCCGGGTTACCTTGCAGTGGGCGAAGGATTTGTTGCAGCAGGTGATGGGCCTGGACAATCACCAGGTGGTGAAGGCAACGGTGGACCTGGCCCTGAAAGAAATCGGAATGGAGCATTACCTGAGGCCCATACGGCCTCTGGAGTGAACGGGCCAATCGCCCGGTTAGGCTGCACCCAGGAAAACCAGGCATCACAGGGTCGGTAAGAGAGCTGTCAGTCTGGAGGGAATGAGGCTGGCGGCCCTGTAGGAAGGGGTTGTAGCCCAGTGGGATTAGTATGATTATTCTAATTCGGCTTGCTAGGGTAACCGCAGACTCGTCAACTCTATGGAACGTTCACCATGCGAGTTACCCAACAGGACAGGTTGTGCAACAAGACCTCATGCTTCTTGCCGATGCTGTCTGAGCACAGGATGCCAGTTTGGACCATTGATGTGTGAGGTGAAACATGGTGCCCAATCCGCCGGTAGATAGAAGAACCGCAAAAATCGGGCTTGCCCTGGGGGGCGGTGGACCTTTGGGCGGGATTTATGAGATCGGCGCACTGCGGGCTCTGGACGAATCCTTAGAAGGCCTGGACTTAAACAATTTGCATGTCTACGTAGGGGTGAGCACTGGCGCTTTCGTGGCCGCCAACCTGGCCAATCAGCTGACCTCTGCCCAGATGTGCCGGATCTTCGTCAAGAACGAAGCGGAAGTTCATCCATTTCATCCCGAAGTCTTTTACAGACCGGCATTTCGTGAGTATTTCCGTCGCCTGCTCTCTGTACCGGGGCTGTTGGTGGAGGCCTGTGGCCGGTTTATAAACAATCCCCGTGACCAAAGCTTTCTGGAAGCACTGACGGTGCTGTCCCACGCAGTCCCTGCCGGGATTTTTGATAACGAAGGTTTGCACGAGTATCTGGAGCATGCCTACAGCATGCTCGGGCGAACCAACGACTTTCGCTTGCTGAGCCGTCGCCTCTACCTGGTTGCTGCAGACCTGGAAAGCAGCGAGGCCGTCAAGTTTGGCGCCCCCGGCTATGACCATGTGCCCATTTCGAAGGCAGTACAGGCCAGTGTTGCATTGCCCGGGCTTTATCTGCCGGTAGAAATCGATGGCCGTTACTACATGGACGGTACCTTGCGTAAGGGGCTGCACGCTTCGGTTGCCCTGGAAGAAGGGGCGGATCTGGTGATTGCCGTGAACCCGTTGGTGCCGATTGATGCCAAGCGGGCGGTGGAAAACGGCACCATGAAGCCGGGCGCGTTAAGAAACAACGGCATGCCCAATATCCTGTCCCAAACCTATCGCACCATGGTGTACTCGCGGATGAAGGCTGGGATGGCGATCTATGAGGATGAGTATCCGGGCGCGGAAATCATTACCTTTGAGCCGACCCGGGATGATGCCAAGATGTTCTTCTCCAACGTCTTCAGCTTCCAGTCCCGGCGCATGGTATGCGAGCATGCCTACCTGATGACCCGCCGTGACCTGTTGCGTCGTTATGATGAGTTGCAAGAGCGGCTGGAGCCCTTCGGGATCCGGATCCGCCGTGACATTCTGGAAGATGAGCAGCGCACTATCAGCACCAGCCTCTATGGGGAGATGCTTCCCTTGTATGTGGCTAAAGAGAAAGAAGAAGGCCGGCACTACTTGAACCGGATCAGCCATGGTCTGGAGGGAGTGGCGGACTTTTTACAGGGCGCCCGCCACATTCTCTAGAGTATTTGCCAGCTCCAAGGCGTTACAGACTACTGTCCAATGTGTCTCATCCCAACCAGCACATGCGAGCCCGGTCAGGGCTCGCGGCTGGCATTGGCAGCGGTGAGCCGCTGGAGATAGTCCTGCCAGTACCGTTCCCGATTCAGGCAGAGATCCCGCAGGTATTGCCAGGTATAGATGCCGGTATCGTGGCCATCGTCAAAAATGAGCTTCAACCCATAGTTGCCAACCGGTTCGACCCCATCAATTCCCACCAGGCGTTTCCCCACCTGAAGCCGTTCCTGGCCGAAGCCATGGCCGCGGACTTCCGCAGAAGGTGAGTGGACCCGCAGATACTCGGCAGAGAGTTCGAAACACTCGCCGTCCGGGTAATGGACGGCGAGCTCCTTGCTGCGGGCTTTCAATTCAATGCGAGACGGAACCGGTGCTGGCGTATGCATGTTTTGCCGTCTCCTTAGAGAATGTAGCGGCTCAGGTCTTCATCGCTGGATAGCTCGCCCAA
>JAJUGC010000037.1 GCA_029268325.1 Gammaproteobacteria bacterium
ATCATGGCGATTGACGCAACAGGTCCCCAGCTACCGGCCGGATACCGCCTCGGCGGCGGCATATCCGCCCAGCCTTCGATCACCTGATCGATCCATTGCCAGGCATATTCGACCTCGTCACGCCGCACAAACAAATACTGGTTGCCGTTCATCACCTCCCACAGCAGGCGTTCGTAGGCATCCGGAATACGTTCTCTTTTGAAAGCTTCTGAAAAGCTAAGCTGTAATGGCCCCGGGCGCAAGCGCATGCCCTTGTCTAGCCCCTGATCCTTGGTCAGCACCTGCAGGGAAATTCCCTCATCGGGCTGCAGGCGAATAATGAGCAGGTTATTGGCCAGATGCTTCTGGTCCGGGTCAAAAATATAGAAAGGCGCCGGTTTGAAATGAATAATAATTTGGGACAGCTTCTCCGCCATGCGCTTGCCTGTGCGCAGGTAAAACGGCACACCGGCCCAGCGCCAGTTACAGATTTCCACCTTCATGGACACAAAGGTTTCCGTAGAGCTATCCGCCACGGCCCCCGGCTCTTCCAGGTAACCGGGCACCGGACGACCGTCGATGATTCCGGCCGTGTATTGCCCCCGTACCAGATGGGTGTCGGCCCGCTCCGGCGTAATACGGTTGAGAGCCTTAAGAACCTTGACCTTCTCATCACGAATACTGTCGGCAGACAGATCTGAAGGCGGGTCCATGGCAATCAGGCACAGTAACTGCAACAGATGGTTCTGCACCATGTCCCGCAACTGTCCGGCCTGGTCGAAATAGCCCCAGCGCCCCTCAATGCCCACCTTTTCCGCAACCGTAATCTCCACATGGGAGATACTGGTGTTGTTCCACTGGCTGGCAAACAGGTTATTGGCAAAGCGCAAGGCAATAAGGTTCTGTACCGTCTCCTTGCCCAGGTAGTGGTCAATCCGAAATAGTTGGGACTCGCTGAAGAACTGGGCGAGCCGGTCATTAATGAGGCGGGAGGACTCCAAATCGTGTCCGATGGGCTTTTCCACCACCACCCGGGTATTGGCGGAAATCACTCCACTGTTGTGCAGGTTCTCTCCAATATCCCCATAAATTGAAGGAGGTGTGGCCATGTATACGATCAAGGGAACATCACGGTTGAGACGCCAATCCCGAAGGGCCGGGTACTTTTCCGGTGCGGTGAAATCAAGGGCCAGGTAGTGGATTCGGCTTACCAGCCGCTGGAAAACTTCGTCATCAACAGGGGTTGCCTTGAGGTGTTTTTCCAGCCCTTGCCGAAGCTGTTGGCCAAATGCGGAAAGGTCCATTTCATCCAGGCCGAGCGCCAGAACACGGGTCTGCTCCCCCAGTAATCCCGCCCGCTCCAACTGATAAAGGGCCGGAAACAACTTGCGCCGCGCCAGGTCGCCCAAGGCGCCGAACATGGCGATGTCACAATTCGGTTTCTCGATACGGGCCATGGACAATCGGACCAGGAACCGGAAAGCAGCGAATACCCATCCCGCAACAGAGAATACGGGATGGGCCCAAGAGCCAGCAGGTTAGCGGGGACGGATCTGGCCGGATTCGTCAGAAATCACCACCTCTACCCGGCGGTTGAGCTGGCGGCCTCCGGCGTTGTCGTTACTGGCCACCGGAAAGCTCTCGCCATAGCCCATGGTTTGCAGGCGGTTCTCTTCGATTCCGGCGCGCACCAGGACGCGTTTCACCGATTCCGCCCGGCGCTCGGACAATTGCTGGTTGAAGGTCTCACTGCCTGTACTGTCAGTAAAGCCCTCAATCATGGCACGTCGTTCCGGGTTCTCCTGAAGGTATTCAGCCAGCTTCTGCACATTGGTAACCCCGGCCGGGCTTAATTCCGCCGAACCGACGGCAAACAACACATCGCCCAAGGTAACCACCGTGCCCCGGTTCGTTTGCTTGGCATTGAGCTCTTCCAGCTGCTGCTCCAACTCCTGGGCACGTCTTTCAGCATCCTGAATCTGCTGTTCCCGCGCCTGCAAGCGGATCTCGGCCCGCTTTTGTTCCGCGGTGGCAACCAGCTCCTCAGAGGCTTTCTGGCTAGCCACTTCCTGGGCAATGGCTACCTTCTGGGTCGCAACATAGATCAGGTGATTCAGCTCTTCCTCGTCGGCCCCTTCCTCCCAGGCCGCCGTGGCTTCCCGTACACTGTCCTCAGCCGCCCGAAGCTCGTCAGTAGCATAGCGGATCACCTGGGGATCACTGCGTGCAGCTTCATATTCACTTTGCACCTGGGCAAGTTCGGAACTCTGTTCAGGGGTGCCAGCACACCCAAGGAGCATGGCATACAGCGCTGCCACCACAATCCATAGACGCTGCTTGTTCATGTTAGCCTCCCCGCGATCCAGAAGTCGTATTTATTTCCTGACGCAGAACCTCCAGGCTTTGCTGAACCTGCTCGGCTGCGATCCGTGCCCGTTCAGAGTCTGCCTTGGCCTGGGCCAGCCGTGCATCGACTTCGGCCTGCTCCGCATACCTGCGAGCCCGCTCGTATTCGTGATCCTTCACTGCCTGGCGTGCCCGGTCCATTTTTTCTCGGGCGGCCCGCAATTCGGCAGGCGCGTGTTCCGGTGCCCCCGAACGGGTTGCCTCGTTCACCGCGGATTGGGAAACCGCGAGCTGCTCTTTCGGCACTGGTACACCGGAACAGCCCGCCAGTGCGGCGCCTACCAAGGTTGCGCCGATCACACCCCATCGGAGGTGCTTCGGAAGTCCTGGCATCTTTCTCATTTCGATCCCCTACATGCGTCTGTCATCGAAACAGGTCCCCTACCCTCAGCTGGGCTGAAGGCAGGTATCGGCAGAGATAGCGGGTATCCAGCAGATTAACGGCGCAAAGCCTTCCCACTCGGCCGCAGCCATGTCTACCGCCCTTTCCAAATATAGAGTCCTATTCCCGATGAAACGAAGCGATGCCCTGAGGTATGGTGCGGCGTGGCTAGTGGCTTGCCGGGATTCTTCCCTGTAGGGCAGCCAGGATGGTGGAATCATCCGCCCGATATTCAGCCACCAGTTCCAACAGTTTGGTCTCGAACTCGGCTTCGTTTCGCAGTGCATGTTGTTGGTCGAGCTTGTCCAGTTCTTGTGCCAACTGCCACTCCAGTTTCTTGAAATGAGAAGGGGTTGTCCGAAAGGCGGGAATACTTTTACGTTCTAACAAAGTCGCCTCCAATTTCTACACACGTACCCTGATCGGCGGAAATTCACCTAATCACTGTGAAAGGCACGAGACATAATGCACGCCGGGAGCACCGATTCCTGACTACCTGATTGCCAGGCAGACAACCAGACACCGGGCCGTTCCCAAAAAGTCTTGATGCGGAGGGCCATTCATCCGCCGTGAGAACCGTGCAAGTCCAATCTTTGCAGGAGCAGGCAGACGTTAACCTCAATCAAATTTAAGAGATAAGGGAAAGCCCACACAAATTTGCCGGCCACTCTTCCCCAGGTCTACAGCTGAACGGAGAGCTCTGAGTGACAGCCTGGGGGGGCCTATTGCCAGGGGTGATGCCGAATGGAATGGCGAAAGCCGTTGTCCAACTCCTTGCCCCAGGGGCTGTCGGGTGGCGAACACCAGGCCTGGCGGTGCAGCCACTCCAAGGTCTCGGAATGCTGGGCAACCAAGCCGATATCATAGGAGTTCAAGCTGGCGGGGCCCCGGGCCAGGCACCGTTCCCGAAGGGCTTCGATTCGTTTGAGCTTGGCACCTTGGGGATGGCGGCGTGCAAAAGCGCCGTGCACCCTGTTCAGCACCGGGTGGAGCACCGCCTGCACAAAGGCGGACTGGGACGCCTGATGGGCTTGTGGCAGATTGTCACTTTCCAATTCTTCCAGCAGATTACAGCCTTTCACTTCCTCAGGTATCAGAAAGAATCCCGCCCGCCGGAAACTCTGCCCCAGCTCAATCCGACTCAACAGCACGGAAGTGGGCGCTGCCAGAATCAACGGAATGGCCACCGGTAAAGACCAATAGAAAAACATGGGATCCAACCATAGGGCAAATCCGGCCCACACCAGCGCCAGCAAGGTTCCCGGTGCCTGATTGGCAATTGCATCGAGCCAGCCGGTTTCCTCGCTGCGGTTCTGGCCGGCCCAGCGCAAGGTCACGTTGAACAGGGCTTCGATTACATAACGGCTATGGGCCAGCATCCGGATGGGGGCCAGCAGTGCAGAAATCAGCATTTCCAGCAGAATACTGCGCCCCACGGCACCTAAGCCGCCATAATCCTGCTTTCGTCCACTGAGCAGTATATCCAGCAACGCCAGCAGCTTGGGGAAGAAGAGCAGGAACAAGGTTCCCCCTGCCAGTCCCAAAGCCCATTGGGGCCGCCATTCCGGCCACAGGGGAAAAAGCCGCGGCTCGTCCGGAAAGTAGTTGATGGGCCATAGCACCAACTGAGTGGTTTCCAGGGTGGCCAGCATTAGAAAGGCCAGCCACAAAGCGGACGCCACATAGGACAGAATTCCATTCAGGAAAGCCATTCGGTGAGCTAAGCGTAGACGGGGCGCGAACAGCAGCAGCCAGAGATGCTGGAGGTTTCCCTTGGCCCAGCGCTTATCCCGGGTCAGTTCATCGACCAGGGTCGGGGGCGATTCCTCGTAGCTGTAGGCCAGTTCCGGTTCGAGCCAGACTTCATATCCGGCCCGTCCCATATAGGCTGCCTCGACAAAGTCGTGACTGGAAATGCTACCACCGAATACGCCGGGGCCTGTCAGCCGTCGCAGGCCGCAGTGGCCCATAAAGGGCTCCACCCGGATAATGGCGTTATGCCCCCAATAGGCCGCCTCCCCTAGCTGGATTGCCGCAAGCCCCGTGCTAAACAGCGGACTGTAGGCATGATTGGCAAACTGCTGCACCCTGGCAAATAGGGATTTGCCATTCACAATGGAGGGGTTGGTCTGGAGAATTCCCACCCGGGGTTCCAGTTCCATCAAACGCACCATCCGAACCAGGGTCTCGCCCTGCATAAGGCTATCCGCATCCAGCACGATCATATACCGATAACGGCGGCCCCAGCGCCGGAGGAAGTCCGCAATATTGCCGCTTTTGTAGTGCATGTTCAGGGTGCGGCGGCGGTAAAAAAGCCGCCCGAAGGCTTTTAGCTCCTCACAGAGGCGATACCAGCCCGCCTGTTCATTCAGCCAGTACTCAGGATCACGGCTATCGGACAGGATAAAGAAGTCGAAATGCTCTAACTGGCCCGTTTCCTGTAGGGACTGGTAAATTGCCCGCAGCCCCCCCAGGGTGCGACGCACCGGCTCATGATAGATTGGCATGACCACCGCCGTGGGGCCCAGGGGCACCTTCTCCAACACAGAATCGGGATGACGACGCACAAGGGACTGGCGATCTCCACCCAGCCGCCGGATCAAAAAGCCAAACACACCGATCCAGAAGCCCACTGAAATCCAGGCGAACAGGATCGCAAAGAGAACAATCAGCCCCTGCTCTACCCATTTGCCTCCGTGGTAGGGCAGCACGGAAACCATCACATAGACACCCAGACCTGTCTGCCCTAACACCAGCAAGGTCAGGCACATCCGCCGGATCCAGGCATGCAGGCGCCAACTCTGAGATCCTCCCGCCGAGCCAGCGCTACCGGACGAGTGATTTATCTTCCCGCTCATAATCCATCGCCATAGCCAATACTCCCTCTCGCCAAGGGTGGGAATGCCGGCGGTAACGGGATCGGCGGCAATGGAAACTGCCGGGGCAGCTCTGTCATGGCAAAGGCCATGGGCGCCTGATCCGGCTGAACCAGGGCGTCCTCCACCAGCTTCATGGCCCGTAAGGACAGCTCAGGGGTCAACTCAATCCCGTTCGCTTCCAGGTAGGAGTGCACCCGCATCAACACCTGCTCCGAAATAGGCCTCTGCACACTATTTTGCCTCCGGCAAAATGTCGTTTTCTCGAGGTAGCCGATAGGTCCAGGTTTCTGTCAGAGCGCGCTCACCTTCAGCCAAATAAGCCCGCAACGACAAGGGATTATCCTTTGCAGGACGAGCCAGGATGGACAGCCGCCAGGCCTTGAGGGGTTCGTTATACTCCACAAACTGCTCGATCATCTCACCGCCCTCCAGTGCCGTGATCTTCCCCACTACCGGTGCCCTGGGTGACATCTCCTGCAATGGGCCGCCCGCAAAGTCCACGATCAGGCGATAGGCCCCTTCCTCATTGCCTCCCCCGACACGGTTGCCATCCCCAACGAAGGTGTTCAGGGTCCTTCCCAAAGGCCCTTGAACCAGGTCTGTCCCTCCAAACCGGATCCGATAGTCGAACAACAACTGGCCGGGATGTTCGATTTTTGCTGCTGGTGTCCAGAAGGCTACGATGTTGTCATTGGTTTCATTGGGAGACGGCAACTGGACCAGAACCACCTGCCCTTTCCCCCAGTCGCCCAAAGGTTCCACCCAGGCGGAGGGCCGTAACTCATAGCGCGCGCCCAGGTCCTGGTAATGGGTAAAGTGGGGGTCTCTCTGCAACAGGCCAAAACCCCGCAGATTCTCGGTATGGAAATAGTCCATTTGCAGGTTTAAGGGATTCATCAAGGGCCGCCACAGCCACTCCGAGGAGGCGCCATTGTGGATCAGCAGCCCATCGGAATCATGGACTTCTCCCCGCCACTCGCCGACGGGCCGGGCGGTATTTTCACCGTAGTAGAACATGCTGGTGAGCGGCGCCACCCCCAACAACTCGATAGGCCCCCGTGGAAATAGCACCGCCCGGACCTGCATTACCGTCTGCTCGCCGGGCGTCACAACAAACCGGTAGGCGCCCGACAGACTTTTCCCATCTAATAGACCGTAGAAGGTAACGGACTTTGCATCAGGCTTGGGGCGCTCCAGCCAAAACTCCACAAACGAAGGAAACTCCTCCCCTGACGGCAGTCCGGTATCAAGGGCGATGCCCCGGGCGGAAATTCCCCAAGCGTTGTGTTTACCAACCCCACGGAAATAGCTGGCACCGGCAAACACCAAAAACTGGTTGGGAGTCTCCGGCTCAAAAAACGGAAAGGTCAGCTTGAACCCGGCGAACCCCAGATCCGGCGGCACCCGTCTTTCCAATTCCGGGTCTTCGAACCGAAAATAGCTTTTCCGATAAGGCACCGGATGCACACCTTGGGCGTCGATGACATTCATGGCCACCGGATGCCCATAAAAGAGCCCGGGCGACAGGAACATCACATTGAACCGGGAGTTACTGTCGCGCCACAGGCTTTTCTCCGGATCAAACCGGATATTCTGATAGTCATGAAAGGCGAGATCCCGCATAAACTTGGGGATTTCAGGCGGCGGCTGATAAGGTTTGGAAGCCTTCTCCCTGGCCAGGTCAATTACGTTCTGGAAGGAAAAGGCCGCTTGCACTGAGAGCGGGAACAACGTCATGCCCAACACGATGCCCAGGAAAATTCCGCGCATTGAAAGTCAACTCCTTTTAACCTCATAGCCCCATAGCCTCCTGGCAGATCTTTCAGTCCAGCGGTTTGAAAGGTCTGGTTGGGGGGCAGCGGCTGGTACGCTGGCAGTGGCAGGATGCGGCACAGCGATAGCCCACCTCAGCTTAAGTATCGAGAAAGCCGCCGGAGGATAAAAGTAATTCACTGTCATGCTCGCAACTCATCATCCTGTCGCCTTTCTTCCACGGTGTCGAAATTCCTCTTAGCTACTATTTACCTACATTTGTTTTTACCGACATTTGTTTCCTTGCGTGTAAAACTGTTAGCTTTGGTGACGCTTATTTCATAAGCACCTCACTCGTCGTAGATTTATAACAGACAAGGAAATCGTATGAACAAGATAGGATGTTCAATCGCGCTTGGCCTAGCGCTGGGGATCCCAATACCAGCACAGGCTGCCCTCTTGGACCTCTACCAGGATGCAGACACCCTGGAGTACACCATTCCGGCCAGTAATGACTCCAAGGCTCTGGAAGGGTTGACGGGCCTCATCGGCAGCCATGTGGTAGCCACCAGTGACCGGCCTATTCAACTCATCTTTGAATACCTCTATAAGGAAGCCAACGCCGCAAACTCTTTCTGGTTCAACGGTATGGAGATTTTCAACACAGCCACCTCCAAATTTGGCGATACCTACAGCCAAGTCTGGCATGGAGGCGCCTCAGTGCTGGACTTCAGCTTCCTGACCGGGTTTGGAGATATCGTGAGTAACGACCCAGAGTCAGAGCACCAAAATAACGGCTCAGCCCCCTACCGGTTCTTTGCCTATCTGGATGAACTGACCGGTGATCTGTTGATTGGGCTGGATGACAGCGGTGCGAGGGCTGATGGCGACCAGGATGATCTGGTCTTACGCATCAAAGCCCACCTTGTCCCCGAGCCTGCCACATTGGGGCTTCTGGGACTGGGTGTGCTGGGTGTGGGAGTGAGCCGCGCAGGCCGCAGGTCTGACGCCTAGCCGACCAACGCCTCTACGGGGGTTGCAGGCAGCAGGTTGTCTGCACCCCCTGTCAATTGTCTGCAGCGGCAAGGAGACGCCAAGAGATTTCACCCTGGGAAGAAACCTGGTACTCAAACAAGGCCCGCCCCTGGACATGGCCGTCTTCATAGGACGCCATGACCCAGCGATCCGAAAGTACCTGGACAGAATCTGGAAGGAAGAACATGGTGCCACCCAGCACCGGTTCCAGGGGAATCAAATGGGGCTTACCCAGCAAGTCGGCGCGAATTTCCGCCTCGGGATTATTCAGGCCACGGCGCTGGAACTGACGCCTTTGGTAATCACTTAAAGCCTGCTGTGGCTCCCAAATCAGCGGTTGGTCAATTTGGGAGCGGGAGCCAGACTCCACAGGTTCCTGGGCCTGGGCATCAATCTCTGCTGGGGAGCTTTCAGTCAAAGCCGGCCCCATCCAGAACTGGAAGGCATTCAGCACGGCAAGAACTACGACCAGTGCCGCCCAAATCCAGCGCTCCCTACTCTTCAAACACCGATTCTGAGCCAAAAAAACACTCCCTATTCTAACAAGCCATTAGCTACAACCAGTGCAGCCCCTGAACCGCCAGTATGGAGACTGCCAGAAGAATCAATGCCCGCCAGACTGATGCCATCTGCAATCCGGCCCGCTCCTCCTGAGGAACCAGCCTCTCCGGCTTTTTCCCGGTCACCATAGCACCGATCAGGTTTTTGCCCCTCACCAGATAAAACAGGACCGCCAGAATATGCAGCAGTATTGCCCCCAGCAGGACATTAAAAAGGATAACCTGGAGCTGGGTCAGGTTGCCTGAGGTCTCACTGCTCACCAAATGGGCCAGAGGGCCTTCTGAAAAAAGATCATCGTTGGCAAACAGCCCGGTAACCGCTTGGGCGGCCAGCAACAGCAACAGGACTACAACCATCCAGCCACCACCGGCATTGTGCCCGGCGGTTAACGGAGTCTGTCCCCGAACCAGGGCCTTGAGATAGTCCAGCACAGCTCCCGGCCCCCGCAGGAAAGACGAAAAGCGTGCCGTGGTGGAGCCCAACAGTCCCCACAAAACCCGGAAAACTACCAGTGTCAGGACCAGCTCCCCCAGCCACATATGGACATCCATATTGCTCAGGTAAAGGCTCTTGCCCCCGGGCAGTGTCAGGTCCAGATCCATTCCCCCCACCGAGCCGCTATACCAGAGCAAGGCAATGGACAGTACCGTAAGCCAATGGAACAGCCGAACCGGCAAATCCCAGACTTGAATCCGGGCCGCCGGAATCGTTGTATCGCGAGCAGACGTAGTCATCTTCAGTTCTCTCTTACCACAGTGTCCGAGCACTGAATTCAATGCGTTACCCGCTGCCCGGAAATGGGCACCGGGTATGCTAGATCAGAAAACAATCCGGGAGGGATTAGTTTTTGGTCTTGAAGCTGTCGTGACAGCTTTTGCAGGATTTACCGACTTTGGCCATGGCCGAGCGGATATCGCGCTGATTGCCGCTAGTGGCTGCCTCTGCCAGTTGTTTGGAAGCGTTCTGGAATTCGTCCGCTGCCGCAGCAAACTTGTTCCAGTCAGACCAGATCTCGGGCTTGGAAGAGCTTTTGCCAGTCATCACATTGGCTTCAAAGGCCGGCTTCACCAGTGCAGCCATTTCAGCCATTCCTTTCGCGTGGATCGCCAGCTGATCTTTCTGATCCACTTCACCTTTGACGATCGCAGCGATGGACCCCATATGGCCACCGATGATTTTCATATTGTCCTTACGATAGTCCACCACATGCTCGTCGGCAGCGGAGGCAACTGATGCCCCGAAAACAAAAGTAGCGACAGCCACGACAATCTTGCCGATACGCATACTCGTCATCTCCTCATTCATATTGGATTTACAACAAAAAATTCCCGAAAACCTGAAAAAACATCGGGATTTAAAGCGGATACAAAGTAACCGAGGCACGCCGGAAAGAAAACCCCTAGTTATTGTGTGTGAGTTTTTCTTGACGCCCAGACAGATTCTTGAACAGGAAATAGCCGGAACTCGCCGCCGTCCATACCGCGGCTCCCAAAAACGCCGCCTGGGCAGAGGGCGCGGCCGGCAAGAGTATCTCCACCATACAAATATGGCCCAAGGCGACAATCAATAACTGACTTCCCTTCAACCCCAACAATTTCATCAGTAGTAACCTCAATAATGGGAAGGTAGATACAAAGCAGCAGAGCTTTCTGCTAAGCCTGCTAACTATAGTCGAAATCTCAACATTCAACCGGCAGTG
>JAJUGC010000038.1 GCA_029268325.1 Gammaproteobacteria bacterium
CAGAAGCTTCAGTGACCAGGCGTAATCCGCTCCGGGACGGGCCATGCGATACAGTCTCGGCACGGTTTCCAGGTTGTGGTTGAACACATCCGGCGGTGCCACTTCCAGAATATCCAGCGCCACTTCCATCCGTCCCCGGAAGTCCGGCACCAGGGTTTCGATCTGGATTTCCGGCGACAGGGCCCGAGTGTGGGTAATACAGTCCACAAAATGCTGGGCTCCCCCATCGCGCAGATCGTCCCGGTCTACGGAAGTGATCACCACATAGCGCAACCCCATATCAGCAATGGCTTCGGCCAGGTGGATGGGCTCCTGCGGATCGAGCGGCTGGGGACGCCCGTGGGCCACATCGCAGAACGGACAACGGCGGGTGCAGATATCCCCCATGATCATGAAGGTGGCCGTACCGCCCCCGAAGCACTCGCTCAGGTTGGGGCAGGAGGCCTCCTCGCAGACGGTGTGCAGCTTATTGGCCCGCAGCTTGCGCTTGATTTCGTCCACCTTGGGGGAGTTGGACAGGCGCACGCGGATCCAATCGGGCTTGCGGGGCATCCGGTCGGTGGCAATCACCTTCACCGGATTACGTGCCACTTTCTCCGCACCACGCAACTTTACGCCTTGCTCAAGGCGCCCTACTTTGACTTTCTTTTCCCCGGAGCTTTCACTCATACGACGGCAAACCTCGCTGGTAACTTATGGACTGATAACCCATCACGGCAATCAGCTGGTCCCTAAGCCCCCGCGCGACGGTATCGATCTCGACGTCCTGAACATAATGCTTCATCTGGGTCATGGGCATGCCCTGATAGCCACAAGGATTAATCCTGAGAAAAGGCTCCAGGTCCATATCCACGTTAAGGGCCAACCCGTGAAAGGAACGGCCCTTGCGAATCCGCAACCCAAGGGAGGCAATCTTGGCCGGCCCTGTATAGACTCCCGGCGCGTCCTTCCGCGCCGCGGCCTCAATACCATATTCTGCCAGCAGGCTAACGATCGCCTGCTCAATCCGGCTCACCAGTTCCCGGGCGCCCAGGCCACGCCGGGCAATATCGAGCATCAGATAGACCACCAGCTGTCCCGGCCCGTGATAGGTCACCTGTCCCCCTCGGTCCACCTGAACCACCGGGATATCCCCTGGTGCCAGTACATGCTCGGCCTTGCCGGCCTGCCCCTGGGTAAACACCGGCTGGTGCTCTAACAGCCAAATTTCATCCAGCGTTGAGCCATCCCGCTGATCCGTAAAGCGGCTCATGGCCTGCCAGACCGGTTCATAGGGCTGCAGGCCGAGTTCCCGTACCACCAGGCTCTCGACCAGCCTGCTCTGTTGTATCTTACCGGGGGCTTCCTGTTCGGAACCGGCCGCCATTTCAGGACGATCTGCCATTACAGAACCATCTGTACCCGGCTGCTCTGCTTCAAATCCTGAAAAATGGCTTTCAGTTGCGCCTCACCCGTGGCCTGAATCACAAACCGGATGGATTGGAAACGCCCGTTACGGCTGTCAATCACCTCCACCGCCTCCAGGTCCAGATCAGGCGCATGGACGCGCACCGCAGAGACAACAAACTCGCGGAAATCCGGTGCCGCGTAACCGATTACCTTAATCGGATATTGGCAGGGAAACTCAATGGTCGGCTTCTCGATTTCGCTCATGGTTACACCTCGGGCCCAGAACCCGTATCAGATCGAATATGCTACTGAGATATTGCCTCAAGCGCTAATGCTATCGCCAGTCAACAGAACAAGAGCGTGTCAAAAGAAAAGAACAAGAGCGGCTCGGCCGCTCTTGTTTCTTGTTCTTATCTAAGATTGTAGGGCGCTGCTTAGGACTATCAGCCACAACCTGCAGCAATCGGTTAGGCAAACAGCCCCTTAAAGAACAGGATAATGCTATCCCACAGCCGCTTGAAGAAACCACCCTCTTCAACGGACTGCAGGGCAATCAGCGGCCGCTCGGCCACCACTTCATCGTCCAGGGTCACTTTCAGTTGGCCCAGTACCTGTCCCTGGGTCAAAGGCGCCTGCAACAGGGAGTCAATCTCCAAAGTGGCCTGCAACTTGTCTTTCTGACCGCGCGGGATGGTAACCGCCACCGGCTCAGCCAGACCCAGGGCAACAGTGTCCACCGTGCCTTTCCAGACCCGGGCATCCTGCAATGAAGTGCCTGCGGTGTACAGCGGGTGGGTTTCAAAATAGCGGAAGCCATAGCTCAACAGCTTTTGGGTCTCACGGGCACGGGCTTCCTCACTGGAGGTTCCCAGCACCACACTGATCAGGCGCATGCCATCGCGCAAGGCCGAGGCCACCAGGCAATAGCCCGCCTCATCGGTATGACCGGTCTTGAGACCATCCACAGTGCTGTCACGCCACAACAGCAGGTTGCGGTTGGGCTGGCGAATATCGTTCCAGGTGAAGTACTTCTCGGAATAGAGCTTGTACTGTTCAGGGAAATGCTGGATCAGCGCCTTGGCCAGAATGGCCAGGTCCCGGGCCGAGGTGTAATGGTTTTCAGCCGGCAACCCGGTGGCATTGACGAAGTGGGTATTGGTCATGCCCAGCAGCTTGGCATGCTGGTTCATGATGTCGGCAAAGGCGGATTCGCTGCCGGCAATATGTTCGGCAATCGCCACACTGGCATCGTTACCGGACTGGATGATAATGCCCTTGAGCAGGTTTTCCACGGAGACCATGGTGCCTTCCCGGACAAACATCTTGGAGCCACCGGTACGCCAGGCGTTCACACTGATCCGGACCGGGTCGGAATATTTGATCTTGCCGCGGCCGGCTTCATATTCCACCACATAGGAGGTCATCATCTTGGTCAGGCTGGCCGGGGGCAGCGGCTGATCCGCATTTTTTTCCATAATGACACGGCCACTGTCCGCATCGATCAGAATATAGGAGCTGGCGGCAATTTCCGGCGGTGCAGGAATAATGACAGGCTGGGCAGGAAGCGTCGGTACCCTATTAACGGTAGGCGCCTGAGCATAAACCTGGAGAGAGGTCACACAACATAAAACGAAGGTTAACCAATATCTGGGCTTCAGAATGGTCATATTTTGTACTCTATCTACTAATTTTTTTTAGGAAACTGCCCCAATCCCTGAGGTGAGGTACGCCGGTAATAGTATCTGAATGAAGGTTTCGATTCACCCTGCCGCGCTGCGTCGGACTCTGCGCCAATCACGCAAAAATGGCAAACTGTCTGCTTTTAAAGACAACGCCTTCAGCCGGCTCCTTCCACCGCTACAGTTCCACGAATAATAATCACATTGCCGGATGCCGCCTCCTCGACCTGAGGCTTATTCCGTTGCGCATCCGCCTCCGATGGGAAAGGCCCAACCTGCACCCGGTGCAAGGTCAGCCCCGCCTGCTGAACCCGGTGGATCAACACCGGCTGTTGGATGGCCTGCCGGATCTGGGACTTCATCCGGTGGGCAGCATCCAGGCTGGAGTAGGCTCCGACCTGGATGAACCAGCCATCGGAACTGTTCGACACGTCCTGGCTCATTTGGTTCACCGCAATAGTGGTCGGAACCACGCCCGGGGTTTCCTGCGGCCCGTCGCCGGGCTCTACGTAAATGGCTTCGACCTCAACGCGCGCCGTCCCCTTCTGGACAAAGCCCAGCTTGGCGGCGGCTGCGTAGGACAAGTCAATCAGGCGATCGGCGTGGAATGGCCCCCGATCGTTGACGCGCACCACCACACTGCGCCCGTTTTCCAGGTTGGTCACCCGGACAAAACTGGGCAAGGGCAGCGAGCGATGAGCCGCCGACATGGCATACATATCGTAGGTTTCACCATTGGAGGTGAGATGGCCATGGAACTTCTTACCGTACCAGGACGCGATCCCCTGCTCCTTATAGCCTTTGGCAGTATCCATCACGTAATACTGCTTGCCCCACACCGTATAAGGAGACCTGTTACCGCCGCGGCTCAGAGGCTCCCAGCGGGGCACCGCATCGGGCACCCCGGACACGTCCACTTCCTCGTCCGGATAGGCATCGTGCTCCATGCTGTACCGGGAAGACGACGGAAATGACGAAGGACTCGTCGAGGGTGCGGATGCGCAGGCGCTCAGCAGGCCAAACAGGGCCAGCACCAACAGGTAATTCAGCCCCCGCAGGCGACTCATCTCAAGAGGACGGCACATCATTCAGTAATTCTCGACTCAATTGATAGACAGCCAGCGCATACAGGTGGCTGATGTTATACCGGGTAATCACGTAAAAGTTATGGAATCCCACCCAGTGCTCCAGGCCCTCGCTCCCCTCCAGCTCCATGAGCAAGCCAGCCTGGCGGTCGTCATAGGAAGTCTCTGCTGGCAACTGGACACCGGCCCGCTTCAGCTCGGCCAGGGTACGGGTTGGCTTGAGGTCCTTCTGCAGCATCTGACGGTAGCCCGAGCCTTCTACCTGTACGGGGATCGCTACGGGCTCTCCCGCTTTCCAGCCCTTTTCCTTGAAATAGTTGGCGACGCTCCCGATGGCGTCAACCGGATTATTCCAGATATCCGCCACCCGGTCGCCATCAAAATCAACAGCATAGCGACGGAAGCTACTGGGAATAAACTGGCCATAGCCCATGGCACCGGCGTAAGAGCCGGTCAGCACCAGGGGATCGAAGCCCTGCTCCCGCGTCATCAGGAGATACTGTTCCAGCTCGGAACGGAAAAACCGGGAGCGGGGCGGATAGTCAAATCCCAGGGTGGTCAGGGCGTCGATCACCCGATGACGCCCCTGAATGCGCCCATACTTGGTTTCCACCCCCAGAATCGCCACGATGATTTCCGGCGGCACACCATAGGTTGCTTCGGCGCGCAGCAAGGTCTCCCGATGTTGTTCGAGAAAGCGGCGTCCATTTTCAATGCGATCGGCTGTCAGGAAAATTTTGGAGTAGTCCTTCCAGGTCAGCACCCGCTCGGCGGGTCGGGCAATTGCCTCCAAGATGGTTTCCTGACGCTTGGCCTGGCGCAACAGTTGCCGCAACTCATCGCCATCGAACTGGTGCTTCTGCACCATTTCCTCAATGAACGCCTTGCCCTGTGGATGCACCGAGTAATCCGCCTGCGCTGCCGGAACCACTGCTGCGGCCAGAATGCCTGCCGCCGCCAACCAGGATCCGACCCGGCTTATAACCTGAGTTCTTCCCATAGAGTCTGCCCTTTTATTTAGCGTGTGAGCATTTTTTTATGGGTATGGATGGACATCAGGATGCCAAAGCCTGCCATCAGCGTCAGCGCGGAGGTGCCCCCATAGCTGATCAGCGGAAGCGGCACCCCAACCACGGGCAGCAATCCACTCACCATCCCGATATTGACGAACACATACACAAAGAAGGTTATGGCGATACAGCCGGCCGCTAACCGTGAATAGGTATCCTGTGCCTGGGAGGCGATATAAAGGCCACGCGCCACAATCAGCACATACAGTAACAGTAGCAGACAAACCCCCAGCAGCCCGAACTCCTCCGCCAGCACCGCGATGATGAAGTCCGTATGGCTCTCCGGCAGAAAGTCCAGGTGCGACTGGGTGCCGGAAAGCCAGCCCTTACCGGATAAGCCTCCCGAACCGATGGCGGTCTTGGACTGGATAATGTTCCAGCCGGACCCCAGGGGATCTTCCTCCGGGTTGAGAAAGGTCAACACCCGCTGCTTTTGATAGGGCAGCATGACGAAGAACCACATGATGGGTGCGCCGACCGCGATCAGCCCCGCCAGCCCACCGATCCATTTCCAGCTCAGCCCGGCCATGAAGAGCACCACCAGCCCCGAGGCCGCAATCAGGATCGCCGTTCCCAAGTCCGGCTGCTCGATGACCAGCAGAACCGGCAAGCCCAAAATCCCCATGGCAATCGCAATATGCTTTAAACGTGGAGGCAAAGTCCGGGATGCCAGATACCAAGCCACGGTCATCGGCACGGCCAGCTTCATGAATTCAGAGGGCTGAAAGCGGGGAAGCCCCGGCAGCTGCAGCCAGCGTTGGGCACCCTTGGCCCCCACCCCCACGACCAGCACCGCAATCAAGGCACCGATACCCGCCAGATAGATCCAGAGTGACCAGCGACGGTAAGTAGCCGGGTCCAGCTGTGCCAGAGCAAACATGATGACAAAAGCAACCCCGATCCGGCCGGCTTGCTTGAAGACATCATCGAGGCTGGCGCCACTGGCGCTATACAAGATAAACAGCCCGCTTCCGGCCAGGATCAACAGCAACACCAGTAACGGCACGTCGATATGCAAACGGGCGCTCAAGGACTGGGGGCGCCCCAAGTGCCGACCGGCTTCCGGCAACTGTCTTACAAAATCACTGGACTTCATCAAGTACTCTCATGGGTTGAATCCGTTGCGCCGGCATGCACCGCGCTTATCCACTGGCCCTGCACCTCAGTTGACCCGGGTGACCGCCTGCTTCGGGTCTGGCTCTTCCGCCGGTTCCTCATACTGCTCCAGCAGGTGGGCGTCAAAGATTTTTCGGGCAATGGGGGCTGCGGTCGTGCTGCCGCCGATACCGTTCTCCACCACCACCGCCAAGGCAATCTGGGGATCCTCCATGGGGGCAAAGCCGATAAAGAGAGCGTGGTCCTGATGGCGTTCCTCCACTTGGGAGGCATCCCACTCCTCGTTTTGTGCAATCCCAATGACCTGCGCGGTACCGGTCTTGCCGGCAATCTCATAAGAAGCGCCCCGGCCACTGGCCCGTCCGGTTCCCTGGGACGAGTGCATGACGTCCCGCATGGCCATAAACATCCGGTCCCAGTCCTGGGGGTTCTCCAGCACGATATCGGGCGGGGTCTCAATGGGCGGCAGCTCCTGGCCTTCAATCTCCTTGATAAAGCGCGGCGTGACCCACTTGCCCCGGTTGGCCAGTACGGCCGTGGCGGTGGCCAGCTGCAAGGGTGTGGACAGCATATAGCCCTGGCCAATACTGGTGTTGAGGGAGTCCCCTGGATACCAGGGCTGGCGCAAGGCGCCTTGCTTCCACTCCCGCGATGGCAGAATCCCCACCCGGGCGCCGAGGGCATCATGGGCAACCACCTTGCCAAAGCCGAACTTGTCGAGCATCTCCGCCATGGGATCAGGCCCCATGCGATATGCCAAGTCATAGAAATAGACGTCACAGGACTGGACAATGGAATGGTGCAAGTCCACCCAACCATGGCCCCACCGTTTCCAGTCCCGATAGCGGCGCCCCTGCCCGCCGATTTGATAGTAGCCCGGGTCCCACACCTTATGCTGCCAACTGGTCTTGTCCGCATTCAAGCCAGCCAGGGCCACGAAGGGTTTGATGGTTGAAGCCGGCGGATAGCGGCCGCGAATGGCCCGGTTATACAAAGGAATATCGGGAGAGTCCCGCAGGGCTTCGTAGGAGGCCTGGTCGATCCCCGTCACAAACAGGTTGGGGTCATAGCTTGGCGTACTGACCATGGCCAAAATGCCCCCGGTTTTGACATCAATCGCCACCACTGCAGCCCGGTAGCCTTCCAGGACTCTCTCTGTCACCTTCTGCAGGCGGCTGTCGATATGCAGCGAAATATTCCTGCCCGCCTCCGGAGGAATGCGCTCCAAAACCCGCAGCACCCGGCCCCGGGCATTGGTTTCCACCTTCTGGTAGCCCACCTTGCCGTGCAGGACTTCTTCATAAACTTTCTCGATCCCCAGCTTGCCGGTGTAGTTGGTGCCGCTGTAGTTCACCGGATCCAGGACTTTCAGCTCGGCTTCGTTGATGCGCCCCACATAGCCCAGTACATGGGCCATGGTATTGGCCATGGGATAAAAGCGAATCGCTTCGGCTTCCACTTCAACCCCCGGGAAGCGGTGGCGGTTGATGGAGAAACGCGCAATTTCTTCTTCAGACAAGCGCAGCTTGAGGGCCACGGGCTGGTAGGGGCGCCGGCGTTGCTGCAGGCGTTTGTAGAAGCGGTCCACTTCCTCGTCGGTCAGATCCAGAATACCCTGCAGCTGCTCGAGGGTGGCCGCCATGTCAGGCACCCGCTCCCGGACCAGCGTCAGGCTGAAGCTGGGGCGATTATCCGCCAGCAATTCTCCGTTACGGTCGAAGATCAGTCCCCGGGGCGGCGGTAACGACAACAGTTGCACCCGGTTGCGGTCCGACAGGGTGGCATAGGTGTCGTGCTGGATCACCTGCAGATAATAAAAACGGGCCACCAGACAACCACTGAGGAACAGCACGAAGGCAAAAGCGATAAGCGCCCGGTTGATAAAGATTCTGTGCTCGCGGATGTGGTCTTTGAAGTGTCGGGATGTCACTGGCCGATATACTCGCTAAGCAAGGATAGAAAGCAGTCGGCTCCTTGCCTCGACTTGCTCAAGGTTGAATCAACGATGGTAGGGGTGGTTATTCAGGATAGTCCAGGCGCGATAAAGCTGCTCCGCCAACAAGATGCGTACCAAGGGATGAGGTAGCGTCAGGCGGGACAGAGACCACTGGGCCTGGGCCCGCTGCCTGCAACTTTCTGGCAGCCCATCCGGGCCACCCACCAGCAGGCTCACATCCTGACCGGACATTCGCCAGTTTGCAAGCTGTCGCGAAAGGTCTTCAGTGGTCCAGGGTTGCCCTGTTACCTCCAGGGCAATGACCCGGTCATCCCGCCCCACGGCCGCCAGGATTTGCTGGCCTTCCTGCTCCATCGCCCGAGCCGTGTCGGCGTTCTTGCCGCGTTTGCCCAGAGGGATTTCCACCAACTCCAGGGCGCAGTCCCGCGGCATCCGTTTGCTATACTCCTGAAACCCTGCCGTCACCCAATCGGGCATCCGAGTTCCAACAGCAATCAACCGAATACGCATCGGGACTCCCTATCTTTCTTGTTAGACATTTATTGGTAGTTACAGACGACGGCGCTGCGACGCTTATTTCTTGCCAGACAGGTCACCCGGTGCCGGCGCATCCCGCCAAAACCGCTCCAGGTCGTAAAACTCCCGGGCAGCCGGCAGCATCACATGAACCACGATGTCCCCCAGATCCACCAGGATCCAGTCATTACCGGCCCCTCCCTCAACGCTGAGCGGAGCCTCGCCGATAAGCTTGATCTCGTCTACCACGTTGTCGGCCAGGGACTTCACGTGGCGGTTGGAAGTACCACTGGCAATGATCATAAAGTCGGTCACACTGGTCCGGCCACGCACGTCCAGCACGCTGATATCCTTGGCCTTGACGTCCTCCAGGGCCTTAACTACAACCGGAATCAGGGCATGTTCGGCCATGACCTGGTCCTGATCGGTCGCTCCGGCCGGCACTGCAGGCGGGTTTTTGGTGGTCGTTTGGGATCTTAAGTTTCTTACGGGCACGATATTAAGCACCTCCAGATGAGGGAATAGTAGAAGACGATCCCTGTTGGACCGCACACTGGGCATAAAGTTGATGTTCCCGGATGAAATCCAGCACCGGGTCCGGCAATAAAAACCGCGGGGAACGTCCCTGCTTGATACAGGAACGGATGTAAGAGCTGGAAATATCCAGGCGTGAGAAGGCCACCGGTAGGATCAGGCCCGCCGGTTGCCGGTTTAATTCGCTGACAGTAGAGATTTGGCGTTTCGTCAGAAGCTCTCGGAGTTCAGGTTGTTCAGAAATCACCCAACCGGGCCGTTCAAGAATCATTATATGGGCCAGGCTCGGAATTTCCACCCAGCGATACCAGGACGTCAGACCATTGAAGGCGTCACTCCCCACCACCAACACCAGGGGCTCGTCTTCTCCCACCTCTTGGCGTAGGTCGGCCAGTGTGTCGTACATATAGGAGGCGCCACCCCGGCGGATTTCCCGATCGTCGGCCACCAACCCCGGCTCGTTTCCAATTCCCAGGCGCAACATGGCCAGACGCTCCTGGGCCGAGGCTCCAGGAGCGCCCCGATGCACGGGACAGGCGCTGGGCACCATATGCACATCCGCCTGTAGCTTCTCGCGCAACTCAACGGCCATCCGCAAATGGCCGTTGTGGACCGGGTCAAAGGTACCGCCAAGGATTGCGATCAGAAAACTGCTCTCCGAATTTGTAAGCCCATACCCGGGTCAGGCCACCGATCAGCTACGGATCTGGCCATCACCCAGTACCACGAACTTCTGGGAGGTCAGCCCTTCCAAGCCGACTGGACCACGAGCGTGGATCTTGTCAGTGGAAATGCCGATCTCAGCCCCTAAGCCGTATTCAAAGCCATCGGCAAAGCGCGTGGAGGCATTGATCATGACGGAACTGGAATCCACTTCCGTCAAGAAGCGCCGGCCCCGGGTGTAGTTCTCAGTAATAATGGAATCCGTGTGGTGGGAGCCATAGTTGTTGATGTGCTCAATGGCCTCATCCAGGCTATCCACAATCTTGATCGCCAAGATCGGCGCCAGATATTCCGTCACCCAGTCTTCTTCGGTTGCCGGCAGGGCATCGGGGAGCAGCGCCCGGGTCCGTTCACAGCCACGCATTTCAACGCCCAGCTCCCGATATTGGCTGGCCAGGTCCGGCAGCAGCTGTTCCGCCACGGTCGCATCCACCAATAAGGTTTCCATGGTGTTACAGGTCCCATAACGGTGGGTCTTGGCATTGATGGCAATGCGGACCGCCTTCTCCAGGTCGGCGTCACGATCCACATACACATGGCAGATACCATCCAGGTGTTTGATCACCGGCACCCGTGCCTCCCGGCTGATCCGCTCGATCAGCCCCTTGCCGCCGCGCGGCAC
>JAJUGC010000039.1 GCA_029268325.1 Gammaproteobacteria bacterium
ATCTTATCGCCCTTACGCAAGGTGCCCTGCTTCACCCGTACCAATGACACAACGCCCAGGTAGTTATCGAACCAGGAGTCGATAATCAACGCCTGCAGCGGGGCATCCACGTCACCGACCGGGGGCGGCACCAGGGTGATCAGCTGCTCCAGCACTTCTTCGACTCCCATGCCGGTCTTGGCGCTACAGCCAATGGCGCCCTGGGCGTCGATACCAATAATTTCCTCGATTTCTTTCTTAACCTTGTCCGGCTCCGCCTGGGGCAGGTCCATCTTGTTCAGCACCGGCACCACTTCGAGCCCCTGCTCGATAGCCGTATAACAGTTCGCTACGGATTGCGCCTCCACTCCCTGGGCGGCGTCCACCACCAGCAGCGCCCCTTCACAGGCGGACAGGGAACGGGAAACTTCGTAGGAAAAGTCCACGTGGCCTGGAGTATCAATCAGGTTGAGCTGATAGGTTTTGCCGTCGCGGGCTTTATAGCTCAGCGTTACGCTCTGAGCCTTGATGGTAATGCCCCGCTCACGCTCGATGTCCATCGAGTCCAGCACCTGCGATGCCATTTCACGTTCAGACAGGCCTCCGCATATCTGGATAAAGCGGTCAGCCAGGGTGGACTTGCCATGGTCGATATGGGCAATGATGGAGAAGTTTCTAATATGGTCGAGACTACTCACGTAATGGTTTCACTCACTTGACGCTAGGTTGCAGGGGGGCATAAAAATCCACGCAATTCTAACTCAGTCGCGCGGACAACGCTACGAATCAAGGGGCCAGGACGGTTCGCCGGCGTGACTCCCCATCCCGGTCCCCCGAAAAAAACAGGCGGGCACTTCATCGTCGCGCCCGCCGGATCAGGTCTTTTTTCAGCCGAAGTGCGGCCTACTTCAGCCTGATGACGATAAAGGCAGGATTGCCCTGACGTACGATCAGGAGCGGGAATGACTTCTCTTTCGGCAGCCCCTTCACAATCTTGTTGAACTCTTTCACCGAAGAGATCGACTGGTTGTTGATGCTGCTGATCACATCGCCAGAGCGAACTCCCGCATCCATGGCCGGACCTTCAAAGACCTCGGTCACCAAGACTCCACCAGAGACTTTGAAACGCTCTTTTTCAGCATCATTGAGGTTGCGTACTTTGATATTGAGCGGGTTATCGGCCTTAACCGGCTCTTCAGCCTCCTTGGCCTTGGGCCTGGCTTCTTCATCCGGCAAGGTGCCAATAGTAATGGTAAAGGTACGCTCCTTGCCCTGGCGAACCACATTGAGCTTAGCTTTCTCACCGGGCTTGGTACGGCCGACCAGATGGGGCAACTCGGTAGATCGGCCAATCTCCTTGCCGTTATAGCGGGTGATAATATCTCCCGGTTGCAGCCCGGCATCCATGGCCGGCGAGTTGGGCATAACCTGGGCGATCAAGGCTCCATGAGGCTTCTTCAAGCCAAAGCTTTCCGCCAGGTCCTTGTTCACCTCCTGAATCAGCACTCCCAACCAGCCACGGCTAACATAGCCCTTCTCTTTCAGTTGGCTCACCACATCCATGGCTACATCGATGGGAATCGCAAAAGAAACCCCCATGAAGCCACCGGAGCGGGTATAAATCTGGGAGTTGATCCCTACCACCTTGCCATCAAGGTTAAAGAGCGGCCCACCGGAGTTGCCGGGGTTGATGGCGACATCCGTCTGGATAAAGGGCACGTAGTTCTCGCTGGGCAGGCTGCGGCCCTTGGCACTGACAATACCGGAGGTCACCGTATAGTCGAAACCAAAGGGTGAGCCGATCGCGATCACCCACTCTCCAACCTTCAGATTCTCAGAGTTGCCAATCGGCGCTACCGGCAGATCCTGGCCTTCCACCTTAAGCAGGGCCAAGTCCGTTTTCGTGTCGACACCTACCACCTCTGCCGTCAGTTCGCGCCGGTCCAACAGGCGGATAATGACTTCATCAGCCCCTTCCACCACATGGTTGTTGGTCAAGATATAGCCGTCCGGGGAGATAATAAAACCAGAGCCCATGGACTGGGTGGGCTGGCCTCCATAAGGGCCAAACTGATCCCCAAAGAAATGGCGGAAAAACTCCGGAATCTGCTCTGCTCCCGGGTGTCCTTCCAGAGGCGAGCCAAAGTTGGCATCCGCTTTACGCACGGTACTGATGTTGACCACGCTCGGGCCCACATCTTCCACCAGTTTGGTAAAGTCGGGCAGCTCCGCAGCCATGGCCGGACGCACACCCAGTAGCGCCAGGCAGACCAATACAAAGGGTAACCAGCTATATTGTCTTCTCATACCAACTCCACTTTGGAATCTCGCTAAAAGTCGTTCGGCCACAGGGTTCTGCCCTCCCCAAAGCCTAATGCAAATCTTTCTACTTGCGTTTGCTCGATATCGGTTTCAATTCAAGACCGGAGCAGCCCGGCTATCAACGAGGCCCGGCACAGGTAGGCTCTGCCTCATCCAGCGGCACCCACCCTGGAACCTGGGAAGCAGAGCGTCGCAGCAGTTGCGGCGCAAAGTCCTGATCGTTGCGATAACGCTGACTGAACCAGCGCGCCCAGAGAAAGCCCGCAACGAGTCCGGCCAGCCCGCCCAGAATGACCCAGCCCTCTTGAGCGGAGCCCCAGCGTTCCATCATGACCGCGCCGAAGACCATCATCAGCAGTGGTGCCAGGTACAACATGAGAGAGGCCTTCAACAGGGAAGTTTCCGGAATCCCCACCACCACATCATCGCCCACCTGGGCGCCAATCGAGTTCGCCACCCGGATTTGAAAGGCCTGTCCATAGCGCTGGCTCAACAGCCGCTGGCCGCACCCTTTGCGAGCCGCACAACTGTGGCAGGCACTCTGACGGATGGTCTGCACCCAGGCTTCATCACTGCTCACGGCCACCACTCGGCCCTGCTCTTCAATCACCGGCGACACTCCTGTTTATTGCAAGGGATATTAGGCCTCAGGGATTGCCCGGCTCTGCTCCGGCATCAACGGACGGCTGCCGCGGGGATTCAGCCTGAAGCTGAATGGAATCGGCCACCTGCCGCGCCGTTACCAGGGGAACCTCCCCCACAACCGTAATCATGTAGTTGCTGCCATCGATCACTTCCATTCTCGAGTAGGCAATGGTTGCACCCAATTGGGAGACTCCGTGCGGCACCGGTTCGGAGCCCAAATCTTCCACAAACACACTAAAAGCCGACAGCCCATCGCTGTATACGGCAGTATCCACTTTCACGCCATCCGCGGCTACCCGCTTGATCTGGTAGGGGGACTTCTTAAATCCCTCGGGCAACCACTGCAACTTCCAGCGCTGACGCAACCCATCCTGGGCCTCCTCCTCCACTTCGGCTGCGGCTGCTGGACGGGCCTCACTATAGGGAAGCGGCTTGCCGCGGGGCCAGTTCTCCAGCTTCAGGTCGCTGTCGGCAATGGCCTTGCCCACCTCCAAGGAAGTGTATTGCATCCGCTCCAGTACCTCGCCCTGCTTATCCAGGACCAAGGATTTGAGGGGCAACGCAGTGCGACGATCCAGCCAGAGCAAATAGCTGTGGCGATACTCATCGCGGGCGGTCACCGCCACCTTCACCGCATCGAAACCAGCCACTCGCCCGACTCCCGCCAGGGTCATATGATATTGATCCCGGCTCGGGAGCGGATGGTCAGCATCCAAGCCGGAGAAAGGGCCGGAAGGCAGGCTCTGCTCCAATTCCATCACTTCTTTGCCAGGCAGGACACAGAATACCCGGTTCCCTTCCCGCATGATTTCGCGCTTTTCCCCGTCCAGGTGCAGCAGGCGTTCCTGTTCGCTGCCATCCTTGTAGCGGTGCTGGATCTGGATGGAACTCACCTCATCGCCGCGCCCATACACAAAGATCCCCTCATAGCTTTGGGTACGGCGGGCCTCCGCCATTTTCCGCAGCCAGCTCTCGGCCTCTGTTTCTTGCAAAACCGGAGTTTCTTCTTGCGAAGCCGAAGTTTCGGCAATCCCCAGGGAAGGTAGACACAAAGTCGACAGCACCCCCAGCAGCAGCCAGAAGCCCGTCAGGGCCCGGCACCTTGCCGGGGTGAATGGAACAGTCATCTCTTGATTCCGCCTCACGAAAACAGCTTAGCGTTGGGAATGCTGCGAAGCTTCAAAGCCTGCCATGCGTGCAAAAGGAACCACTGCCTGCCCGTTGCTCCGGGCCGCGTGCTCGGCATGGCGGATCAGATACTCGTTCAGGCGCCTCAACTGCTCTTCATCCATGGACCGCTCCGCCACGGGGGCTGACGCCAAACTTGCCATAGGCTGTCCAGTGGGCGCCCGGCTTTGGAGCTGTTCGGGATAAATCTGTACCGGGGCAACAGCTGGCACCTGGGCCAACTGGGCGGGGGCTTCCATCGAGCCGGTTTGGGGGGTGTGAGCAGAAAACATGACAGCAAAAGCCACGGAAGCGGCGACCGCAGCCCCCCCGAGCAATTGCCAGCGTGCCTTTCTCGGGGTCACCTGTTCTCCAGGCCGGGGTTGCTTAGGCTGAGCCACCGACGCTGGTGGCGCCTGGTCCGCCTCGGCTGCACTGGTGCGCGGGGCTGGCAGCGGTTCGTTTTGCAGGGCCGCCGCTACGCGGGCACTGATATCGAAGGTGGCAACCTGGCGTTGGCCCGCCAACACAGTCCGCACACTCTGGTAGCGGCGCATGGCCGCCAGCAACTCCGGAGCTAGCGGCTGTTTCAGCAGGCGAGCCAGCTCCAGTTCGTTAGCCTCATCATCCAGCACTGCGGAAAGAGTTTCCCGGGCTTTTAGATCGTCATTCATTGAAATCACCTCACTCAGAGTCGGTGATAAAGTCAGTTAACATCGGCCAGCCAAGGCTGCCGCTCTTTCCCATTCTCTGGTCGGCATCGGTCTTGCCTTCAATGCCGGCTCCTCACATCTCAGCCGTTTGCCCTGCCTTCCAGTAGCGGCGCGATGCGCGAATCCACCGCTTCACGGGCCCGGAATATCCGCGACCTCACAGTGCCTACCGGACATTCCATGACATTGGCGATCTCCTCATAACTGAGACCATCAAACTCCCTCAAGGTTAGCGCCATCCGCAAATCTTCCGGCAGCTCCTCAATCGCCTGGTAGATGGTCGCCTCAAGCTCGTCCCGGGCCACAAGGCTCTCCGGCGACTCTATATCCTTCAGGCCGTGGCTGCCCTCGTAAAACTGCGCATCCTCCAGCTCCACATCAGAACCCGGTGGCCGGCGGTTACGGGCCACCAAATAGTTCTTGGCTGTATTGATGGCGATCCGATAAATCCAGGTATAAAAGGCACTGTCGCCGCGAAAGTTGGCTATCGCCCGGTACGCCTTGATAAAGGCTTCCTGAGTCACATCCATGACCTCATGGGGGTCGTGCACATAGCGGCTGACCAGAGCCGCAACCCGACTTTGGTATTTAACCACCAAGAGATCAAATGCTCGTTTATCGCCCCGCTGGACCCGCGCGACAATTTGTCGGTCTGTCTCTTTCGTCATGCTGACCGTCCACTACCGCTTGGCCAGGACTTCTGCACAGACCTCAAGCCGCCCCCACCCTCAGGCAGGTGTGACGACTTCCTCCAATAGACTGGGAGGTCTTGGGAAAGTTCCCGCAGACTGGTGAATAACGAATCACTCAAAAAATGATCACCCATTCTTCTTCAACTTCTTCAAATATACCCCAAACCGGTATAGCAGCACGTATCACCCACCGGGAACTGCCGTAAATAGCACTCTGCGACAGTCTCTTTCGTTTTTGGTTCCGACCGTACTGCTTTTTTTCCTGGATTACCTTGGGCTCATCAGGCCCCTGGAGACAGCACCCGGACCGGCTCCCGGATCGTGAAGAAATTGACGCATAATGCCGATCGCTCCGGCTATTACGCAAGCATCCGATGGAACAGGCTCTTGCTCCCATGGTAAAGTTATCCATGGCTTGCGTTCCATGAAACAGCAGTATTTCTTATCTTCATTGGCCGGCTCATCATATAACACATAACATCCCATGACGATTTCCTACCAGTATGACGTGTTAATCATCGGGTCTGGCGCTGCAGGCCTCACGGTTGCCCTCAACCTTCCCGATCACCTGAAGGTGGCGGTGCTGAGCAAAACCAGCCTGCAAAGCGGCTCCACGGCCCAGGCCCAAGGCGGCATTGCCGCGGTACTGGATCAGACGGATACAGTTGAATCCCATATCGAGGATACGCTCCGCGCCGGAGGCGGCCTGTGTCACGAAGACGCCGTCCGGTTCACGGTGGAACACAGCCGCGCCGCCATCGAGTGGCTGATCGAGCAAGGGGTGCGTTTCACAGAGAAAGAAAGCGATGACGACAGTGGCTTTGCCTATCACCTGACCAAGGAAGGCGGCCACAGCCGGCGCCGCATCATCCACGCGGCCGATGCCACCGGTTTTGCCGTATCCGCCGCCCTGTGCGAGCAAGTGAAGAAGCGCCCGAATGTGGAGATCCTGGAAAACCGCATCGGCGTTGACCTCATCACCCACCGCAAGCTATTCCTGCCTGGCAACCGTTGCGTGGGCGCCTATGTACTGAACCGGGAAACCAGCCATGTGGAGCTGTTCCGGGCCCGCTTTGTGGTACTGGCCACGGGCGGCGCCAGCAAGGTCTACCTGTACACCAGCAACCCGGACGGCGCCACGGGCGATGGCATTGCCATGGCCTGGCGGGCCGGCTGCCGAGTGGCGAACATGGAGTTCAACCAGTTCCACCCCACGTGCCTGTACCACCCCCAGGCCAAGAACTTCCTGATTACCGAAGCGATCCGGGGCGAAGGCGGCCGGCTGCGCCTCCCCAACGGCGAGCCCTTTATGCATCGTTTTGATCCCCGCGAGGAGCTGGCCCCCCGGGACGTGGTGGCCCGGGCCATCGACCATGAAATCAAGCGCCTGGGCTGCGACTGTGTCTATCTGGACATTAGCCACCGGCCGGCAGAGTTCATCACCTCGCACTTTCCGACCGTCTACCAACGCTGTCTGGAACTGGGTATCGATATCACCCGCGAGCCGATTCCGGTTGTCCCCGCCGCCCACTATACCTGCGGCGGCATTATGATCGACTCCCAGGGACGCACCGATATCAACCAGCTCTACGCGGTGGGAGAAACCGCCTTTACGGGCTTGCACGGCGCCAACCGGATGGCCAGCAACTCCCTGCTGGAATGCTTCGTCTACGGTCGCAGCTGCGCCCAGGACATCGCCGCGCAATGCGCCAACGTGCCCGAGCCGCCCCAGGCTCCGGATTGGGACGAATCCCAGGTAACCGACTCGGATGAAGACGTGGTCATCTCCCACAACTGGGATGAACTGCGCCGTTTCATGTGGGACTACGTGGGTATTGTTCGTACCGACAAGCGCCTGCAACGGGCCAAGCACCGGGTCGACATGCTGCAGCAGGAGATCCGGGAGTATTACAGCAACTACAAGGTCAGCCGCGACCTGTTGGAGCTGCGCAACCTGACCCTGGTGGCCGACCTGATTATCTGCTCCGCCATCCAGCGCAAGGAAAGCCGCGGACTGCATTACACACTGGACTATCCCGATTTGCTCGACGAAGCCCGGGATACCATACTGACGCCCATCAATTATTCATCCGAGAGCTGGTAGCCCCCTGGCACCAGCCTCTGCGTTTCAACTTGGCGCCATGTGGCCGCCAATTACAGAGGTATCTCCATGTCCGACATCGAAATGAACCGACTCTTCTGGCACAGCCGACGCGGCATGCTGGAACTGGATGTTCTGCTGGTTCCTTTCCTAAAGGAAGCCTATCCGAGCCTGAGCCCCGAAGATCAGGCCCGCTATCGCAAACTCCTCCAATGCGAAGACCAGGATATGTTCGCCTGGTTCATGCAGCGGGCTGTTCCTGAAGATCCGGACCTGGCCCGCATCGTCAAAATGATTCTGGATCGTGTTCAACCCAAATAACCTGGTTTTACATCCCTCCCATGCGGTCAGTGGCTGGCTCTGGCTTCCCCACCTGGCCGCACTGGGGTTGCTCTGGAGCTGCAGCGCGCCCCTTTGGCTCAAGGGTCTCGCCAGCCTCGGCATTCTGGCCGCCGGGGTGTATACGGATTTGCTCCACGCCCGCCTCAAACTGCCCTACAGCCCCCATTCCCTCTGGATCGATGCTCGCAAGCCGGGAATCTGCCAGCTACGCCTGCGCAACCAGCAGGTGCTGGAAACCCGTATCCTGGGCAACTCGATCATCACCGCCCGCTTCGTAGTGTTACGGGTACGTCCCGTAGGTGCCCGCCGCTCAAGGGTCATCCTGGTTTGTTGCTGGAATTCTGATCCTGATGCATTCCGCCGCTTGCGGGTCATCCTCCGCTTCCAGCCGCGCAGCGCTGACAAAGCCCTAGCGCCCGAGTAAGATAAGGCTTTCAAGCCACTTTATTTCGAGACCTTGCCCGCAGTCCTATGAACGATCTGCATCGAGAGATTTCCAATTCCCAGCCCAATCTGCCCAGCGTAGCAAGCGCCTCGCTCGGCTTCTGGGCCAGGCTCACACAATATGCCGTATTGCGTTGCAGTGGACCGGATGCCCGCAAGTTCCTGCAAGGCCAACTTACCTGCGACGTCAATGCCCTTACGCCGGAGCAAACCAGCCTGGGCGCCTGCTGTACCCCGAAAGGACGCATGCTGGCCCTGTTTCGCGTTGCCCAGGTGGGCGACGAACTCTGGTTGCGCCTGCCACGAGAAGTGGCCCAAAGCCTAATGGATCACCTGAAGAAGTACATGGTGTTTTTCAAGGCCAGCCTAGAGCTGGACGAGTCAATCCAGGTGTTCGGCTGGGTGCCGCAAGGCCAGCCGAACGGGGTTGAACTGCCGGAGGATGTGGACCGGGCCATCGCCACCTCGGAAAGCCTTCGGGTTCGCGTTCCTGGCGAGATGCCCCGCTACGAAATCTGGGCGACAGGCGCCGAGCTCGATGAGCTCCAGACCCAACTGCCTGCAGAACAGCAACAGCCGGAAAGCCTCTGGCTGCTGAGCGACATCCTGGCCGGCCTGGGTGAAGTCTATACCTCGACCCGGGAAGAGTTCATTCCCCAGATGCTCAACCTGCAAAGCCTGGGAGGTATCGCCTTCAAGAAAGGTTGCTACACCGGCCAGGAGATCGTCGCCCGTATGCAATACCTGGGCACCCTCAAAAGACGCATGTACCTGGCTCAGTGGAGCGGACAGACGCCACCAGCTCCGGGTACCGTCATTATTGATGAAAAAGGTGCCAATCTCGGAACCCTGGTTCGCGCCCAGGCCACCCAGGACCAAGGCATCCAACTACTGGCCGTGCTGAACCAGGAAAGTCTGGAAGCCGGTGCCACGCCCGCCATTGAAGAAAATGGCCACAGCCTGCCGCTGCACTGGCGCGAGGTTCCCTACCCCGTCGAACAGATCAGCAACCCCCGCAAGAAACTCTAGCGTGGCAGTTCCGGCCGACTCTGCCCCGGGCGGGTCGCCGGAACTTAACGAATACTTACAGTCCGCAACCGCAAAGACTTGTTTTCTCTGCTATAAGTATTAAATGCTTTTGGGGGTGAAGCTCCTGCCTGGAACCGCCACCTTCCAGGGAGAAACCTTGGATTCCCCTGTTTCTTAACGCTTTGTACCTTATTGATGAGTGAAGCCATGGCCGAGTTAGCCAATCAGATCAGACAGGATTTACTAGAGGCTATCGTGAGTGACAAGCTCGTATTGCCCACGCTGCCAGAAGTGGCATTACGTGTTCGCGAGGTAGCGGAAAATCCCAACTCCTCTATCCAGCAGCTAACAAACACCATCAGCAACGATGCCGCCCTGTCGGCCCGCATCATCCGGGTCTGTAACAGCCCGCTGCTGCGGGGCAGCCGCAGCATCAACGACCTCAACTCCGCTGTCAACCGTCTGGGGATGGTCTATACCGCCAACCTGGCCACCGGCCTGGCCATGGAACAGATGTTCCAAGCCACCACGGAAATGATCGACCGACGCATGCGCGATGTGTGGAAGCACAGCACCGAAGTGGCCGGGATCAGCCATGTCCTGGCCCAGCACTTCACCAAGTTGCGTGCCGACCAGGCCACCTTGGCGGGGCTGATTCACCAGATCGGCGTGCTGCCAATTCTTACCTACATCGAAGAGAACGACGTTCAGATTGCCAGCACCGCCCTGGATAGCCTGACCGAGGAGCTGGGACCGAAAATCGGTACTCATATCCTCAAGCGGTGGGATTTTGCTGCAGAGCTGATCAGCATTCCCGAGGAATGCATTAACTTCCGCCGGGAGGCTCCCCAGGCAGACTATGCCGACGTGGTCATGGTCGCCAAGCTGCAGAGTCTGGCGGGCAGCAACCATAGCTACACCCAGCTTGACTGGACCCAGATCTCCGCCTTTGCCCGCCTGGGCCTGGATCCGGATATGAGTGAGACCACAGATCTCAGCGATGAAATGGAAGCCGCTACCCGCCTGCTACAGTAACCCCCTCAACGAAAAACGGGATGGCTTGCCATCCCGTTTTGATCTGCGCCCTTTAGGCTAATCCCAGTTCTGCCTTGCCCTGCTGCCTGGGCGGCAGCCTCCACTCGATTGGCTGTTCGCCATGCTGCTCCAGGTAAGCATTGGTCTGGGAAAAGTGCCGGCACCCACAGACTCCCCGCGGGGCCGATAGCGGGGACGGGTGCACCGACTCCAG
>JAJUGC010000040.1 GCA_029268325.1 Gammaproteobacteria bacterium
GAGGGTTGGTGGCCTTGACCACGAATTGGGAAATAGGGTTGTAGAAATCCGCACGGGACAACTGAAACAGGAAGCGCAACAGGACAATGGTGATGTAAAAGGTTGTTAGCAGCTTCAGTGACGAAACAAGGATCTCGGTCAGCATGGTTTGGATGATTCCTAGGTTTTTGTCCGCCCGGCAAGGCAGGCCTGCCGGGTTTTGATCAGATAATGGGGTGATTCCTTTCTGATTTCCAGTGCCCCTAAAGTCAAGATGAAGCGCCCAATTGCTGCGCTAACTCCTCGGAACGCTTGGCGGCAGCCTTAATTGCCCGGTCAAACATCTCTCTCAGACCATCTTTCTCGAAGGACTCGATGGCACGCTCGGTGGTGCCCCCGGGCGACATGACCTTCCGCTTCAGCGTGGCGGGATCGTCATCGCTTTGCAAGGCCATGGTGGCCGCACCCAGCATGGTTTGCATGCTGAGCCGGCGGGCTGTTGCTGCCGAGAGACCCGCGCGGACTCCTGCGGCTTCCATGGCTTCCAGAATCAGGAAGAAGTAGGCCGGGCCGCTGCCGGAGACGGCGGTGACCGCGTGCAGGTCTTTCTCTTCACTGACCCACTCGGTGAGGCCAATGGCTTGGAACATGGTCTCTGCGGCGGCTTTCTGGGTCTCGGTGACCAAGGGGTTGGCATAGAGCCCGGAGGCGCCTACGCCCACCAAGGCGGGAGTATTGGGCATGCAGCGCACAATCGCCAGGTTGCCGCCGAGCCAGGCATCAATGGAGCTGATTTGGATGCCGGCAGCAATGGAAATGATTAAGGGACGGCGCTGCTGCACTGCGTCGCGGATTTCCTCGCACACGGAGCGCAATACCTGGGGCTTGACGCTTAGGAACAGGATATCGCAGTCAGCCACGGCGCTGATGTTGTCATCCAGGGCATTGATGCCGTGCTCTGCCTGCAGTCGGGCAAGCTGATCCTTGTCTACATTGGTGGCGTTCAACTGGGTAGGAGAGATGCCGCCACGGATCAGGCCGCCGATGATGCTCGTCGCCATGTTGCCGGCGCCGATGAAAGAGATTTTTTGGGTTAGGTTCATGAGTTCTCCGTTAATCGCAGGCAAGCACATTAGGTTCCCTCTCCCTTTTGGGGCGAGGGGAATTTTACGGATTGTTCTTGGCCGGACGCGGTCCAAACAGCGCAGTCCCCACCCGTACAATGGTCGAACCTTCAGCAATGGCCGCTTCCAGGTCATCCGACATGCCCATGGATAAGGTGTCCAGGGCCGGATATTGCTCTTTCAACTGCTCAAACAAGGCCTTCATGCGGGCAAAAGCCTGGCGCAGAGAGGCTTCGCCCTGATCCGGGTCCGGAATGCACATGAGGCCACGCAGGCGCAGGTGGGGCAAGGTGGCGACTAGCGCGGCCAGTTGGGGGACTTGTTCCGGTGTCACGCCTGACTTGCTGGCTTCGTGGTCAATGTTGACCTGCAGGCACACATTGAGAGGCGAAAGCGCTGACGGGCGTTGGGCATTGAGACGCTCGGCGATCTTGGCCCGGTCCAGGCTGTGGACCCAGGTGAAATGTTCGGCGATGAGTCGGGTTTTGTTGGACTGGATGGGTCCGATAAAGTGCCAAACGATATCGTGCTCCGGCAAGGACTGGATCTTGTCCACGCCTTCCTGTACATAATTCTCGCCAAAATCCCGCACGCCCAGTTGGTAGAGGGCGTCGATCTCGCTGGCGGAGCGGGTTTTGCTGACAGCCAGCAGTTGCACGGACTGTGGCGCGTGCTGGGCGGTTTCCGTGGCTTTTTGTATTCGATTCCTCACGCCTTGGAGGTTGTCTGCTATGCTGAACATGGACTAAGAGTTTCCGGTCAGGAGGTTTCCTGCTGACGTACAGGTTTTCACACTAGATTCTCAGATCGTCCCCGGTCTTTCGCGCTGACCTGGCACCGCCGGCAACGAACCTGGCAGGGCAGGTGCGTAACTTCCAGCTGAAACCTGTGTTGACCGGAGTGTCAGGCCCAGAGTCTCCTGCGTGGTATTATCGCAGGTTCGTGGGCTGCTGATATTATAACGCTTTCTCTGTTCGATTGTTGTTTCTCGATTGGGGTTCACCATGGATATTACCGAGTTGCTTGCCTTCTCTGCTAAACAAGGCGCTTCCGACTTGCACTTGTCTGCCGGGCTGCCACCGATGATTCGGGTAGACGGCGATGTGCGCCGGATCAATTTGCCCCCGATGGAGCATAAGGAAGTTCATGCGTTGATTTACGACATCATGAACGACAAGCAGCGCAAGGATTACGAAGAGTTCCTGGAAACCGACTTTTCCTTTGAGGTGCCGGGTGTGGCCCGTTTCCGGGTTAACGCCTTTAACCAGAACCGGGGGGCCGGTGCAGTGTTCCGGACCATTCCTTCCAAGGTACTGACCATGGAGGACCTGGGTATGGGGCAGGTGTTCAAGGATATCTCCATGGTGCCGCGGGGCCTGGTGCTGGTGACGGGGCCGACCGGTTCCGGTAAGTCCACGACCCTGGCGGCCATGCTGGACTTCATTAACGACACCCGCTACGACCACATCCTCACCATTGAGGATCCCATCGAGTTTGTGCACGAGTCCAAGAAATGCCTGGTCAACCAGCGGGAAGTGCACCGGGACACCCATGGCTTTAGTGAAGCGCTGCGTTCGGCCCTGCGGGAAGACCCGGATATCATCCTGGTCGGTGAGATGCGGGACTTGGAAACCATTCGCCTGGCGCTCACCGCCGCTGAAACCGGTCACCTGGTATTCGGCACCCTGCACACCACCAGTGCCGCCAAGACCATTGGCCGTATCGTGGACGTGTTCCCGGCCGAGGAAAAGTCCATGGTGCGCTCGATGCTGTCCGAGTCCCTGCAGGCGGTTATTTCCCAGACCCTGCTCAAGAAAGTCGGCGGTGGCCGGATCGCGGCCCATGAGATCATGATCGGTACTCCGGCAATCCGGAACCTGATCCGGGAAGACAAGGTGGCACAGATGTACTCGGCCATTCAGACCGGCGCCTCCGTGGGCATGCAGACCCTCGACCAGTGCCTGCTGGGACTGCTGCAGCGGGGCTTGATTACCCGTGAAAGTGCGCGGACCAAAGCCAAGCTGCCGGAAAACTTCTAGCCTTTCCTGTCTCGGGAGATGGCAAGAAAGCAGTTGAACCAGAGATCAGGGTGTTGTCATGGAATTTGAACGTTTACTGAAACTGATGGTGGAAAAGGGCGCCTCGGACCTTTTTATCACGGCGGGCGTACCGCCCAGCATGAAGGTGAACGGCAAGATTGTGCCCGTTACCAAGAACCCCTTGTCGCCGGAGCAGACCCGCGAAACCGTGTTCGGGGTGATGAACGACAAGCAGCGCGCGGAGTTCGAGGAGTCCCACGAAAGCAACTTCGCCATCAGTGCCCGGGGTATCGGTCGGTTCCGGGTCAGCGCCTTTTACCAGCGTAACCTGTGCGGCATGGTGCTGCGGCGTATCGAAACCAATATTCCCAAGATTGAAGACCTGGGTCTTCCGGACATCATCAAGTCCCTGGCGATGACCAAGCGGGGCCTGGTGATGTTCGTGGGGGCCACGGGTACGGGTAAGTCCACTTCGCTGGCGGCCATGATCGGCCACCGTAACCGCAACTCCAAAGGGCATATCATTTCCATTGAAGACCCCATCGAGTTCATTCATCAGCACCAGGGGTGCATCGTGACCCAGCGTGAGGTGGGCCTGGATACGGAAAGCTTCGAGGTGGCCCTGAAAAACACCCTGCGTCAGGCTCCTGATGTCATCATGATCGGGGAGGTGCGGACCCGGGAGACCATGGAATATGCCGTGGCGTTTGCGGAAACCGGTCACCTGTGTTTGTGTACCCTGCACGCCAACAACGCCAACCAGGCCTTGGACCGGATCATCAACTTCTTCCCGCCGGAGCAGCATAACCAGGTCTGGATGGACCTGTCCCTGAACCTGAGGGCGATCCTGGCCCAGCAGCTGGTGCCGACGCCAGATGGCAAGGGGCGCCGTGCGGCGATTGAGGTCCTGCTTAATACGCCCCTGGCGGCAGACTTGATCCGCAAAGGCGAGGTGCACAAGCTCAAGGAGCTGATGAAACGTTCCACCGACATCGGCATGCAGACCTTCGACCAGGCGCTGTACGATCTGTACAGCCAAGGGGAGATTACCTACGAAGATGCACTGGCGTATGCGGATTCCGCCAACGACCTGCGCTTGCTGATCAAGCTGGGGGCCGAAACCAATGCGTCCAAGCTCAATGCCAAGGCCGACAAGCTGAGCCTGAGCGACGATCTGGACCTTTAACCCCTGTTGAGCCGGGGCAGCCTGGGCTGCTCCGGCTTTTATTTTCCCGGGCGATGCTCTCTAAGTGTTGCTTCTCTTTCGGTATCGCCCGGCTTTTCGTTCCTCTTGCCTAAGAAATCCCCTCCAATCCCTAGAAGTGCCAGGCCAGGCCTGCGCTCAGATTCCACTGCTTCCATTCCACCTCATTGAGCGGGCTATAAGCCGTGGCAACCTGAGGTTCTACGAAGTGGAGCCGGTCGATACCATCCTCCATCCGAAACTTCTCCCAATCCAGATGCAACCGCAATTGCCAGCGGGGCGTGAGTTCATAGCCATAGGCCAGCTGTAGTCGATAGCCGTGGCCGTCATTGGTTTCATGCTCGAAGCTGTTGGGCTGGGCGAAGTCAGTGCGCAGGTTCCAGGTGGCGACGGCATCGTACTTGGGCAAGTGATACTCCACCCGCAGTTTCAGGGTATGACGGGGTAAGGGGGCCAGCTGGGCTTCCAGGCCGAACCAGAGGCTGCGCCATTCGGTTTCATAATGGCTGTCCAGGCCCGCAAAACGGCCCGGTGGGGGCGGTATGAAATCGCCATTGGGAACCGAGACCACCTGGGTGCCATCGATAAAGTTAATTTTCTGCTCCCGGTAGTCATAGCCCATCAGGGGGCTGAGGGAAAGCCATTGGGTGATCGGCACCTGATAGCCAAATGCCAAAGACAGGCGGCCCACATGGTCTCCGTCTACCCGGGCGGTGGAGAGGCTGACCAGGTCGGTGCGGTGGTCGCCGAGCCAGTCCCGGTCTTGGGCATCGCCCTGGCGGATGCTGCCAAACTGGATGCTGCTTTCCAGAATCAGGCGGGTCTGGGGGGTGTGTTCGTATTCCAGGCGCACGCCCAGTTCGCCGGTCACCAGTTCCAGGTCCTCATAGTCCAACTGGGACAACACATCGGGGCTGCCGGTGGGATGGGCAATGTTCCAGCTCAGCTCGCCCTGGCCGTAGCCGGGAGTCAGCCAGACCTGCACCTGGGTTGCGCCCGGGGAGGCATTCTGGGCGAAGCCGGTGACAGGTGCCAGAGCTAGAGACAGGGCAAAGAGCGCGGTTGGCTTTTGATAATTCATTTCCCTTCCTTGGTGTGGGATCCCATGGATTATCCGGACTGAGTGGCTGGTGAAGCATCGGCGGGAGGATTATAAAGGCCTGGAGTCGGATGGTGGTGACGATCTTTCAGGGATGTGAAGAAGGCACCAAAGTCTGGTGACGCAAGGCTGGCCCTGGCCCTGACTTGGCCCGGCAATTGGTTTAGTCTTTAAGAAGATGGGCCGGTATGGGAAAGGGCTTTATGAGTGAAAGCGTTCAATGGCTGCTGATTGTCGCAGGACTCTGCGTCAGTGGTATTCTGATTTTGTTTATCATTCGTCAGTTACGCCTGCTGCGCAGTGCGCGGCAGGATCGGGATGCACGTGAAGCCCGCCACAGCCGTCAGCGCCTGCATTTGGTGGAGAGTATCCAGGTGCTGGCGCGTACCATGCTGGAAGACCAGGTGGAGCTGTCGGAAGGCTGTATCCGGATCAAGGTGCTGCTGGATAACCTGGCGCCGGAGTTGAACGAGGATCCGCGCTTCCAGATCTTTCAGAAGATGTATGAGTCCATGGAGCACATGCCCACCCACGAGGCCCGCCAGCAGACCGACAAGCGCTTTGTCCGCAAACTGGACCACCAGCGCTTTCGTCTGGAGCGGGAGAACCAGCAGGCCATTCGAGATGCTGCCCGGGCCCTATTGGCACTGGATTGGGCGACCCTGGGCGCCCGGCGGGACTATGCCTGATCCAGGGCTGCGGCAATAGAGGCCAGCTCGCCGGCGGCTTGCATGAGTTCTGCCATGGTTTTCTCGACTTTCACCGGGTCCAGATGTAGCCGTTGATAAAGCTCGTCCGGGATGGGCTGGGCCGGGCCGGCGATCACGCCTTGGGCACGCAGTAGCTGGGTAGCCAGAAAAATGAGGCCCGCATAGTCTGCATTCTGTCCCTGGAAGTCGGGGTTTTTCTGATGGCGCAGGGCCGTGACCACTTCCGAGGGCATGTTCCAGAGCTCCATCAGCTTGCTGCCGATCTGCTCACGGGTAAAGCCCAGCAGGTACTGCTCCACATAGCTGACATCGAGGTGCCGGTTGCAGTCCGTATAGCGGCAGATCAGGGAAAAATGGGGCGGGAATACATGGGCCAGTACCAGGTAGCCGAAATTGTGGAGTAGCCCCGCCAGGTAGCTCAGGCCGAATTCCGGCCGGTGCTTGCTGGGAATTAGCGCCGCCAGGGTACTGCTCAGGGTGGCGATCCAGACCGCCTGTTTCCAGTAGGGAGTCAAACCTTCAGGGGCGTCCTGGGGAAGTTTCAGGGAGCGTCCCAGCGCCAGCCCCATGGACAGGTTCATCACCAGGTCAAAACCCAGGATCCGGATAATGGCGTCCTGGACGGAACGCACCCTTCCGGGGGCGGCATAGAAGGAGGAACCCGCCCAGCTGACGACCTGCGCCGACAGGCTGGGGTCGGTTTCCACGATTTCCGCCAGCTCGGCCACGGTCGCATCGGGATTGGTACGCAACTTGAGAATGCGCTGGGCGGTTTCCGGCAGCGGGGGCAGCTCCAGGGTGTCTTCCAGGCGCTGCTGAATACGTAGCTTGGTGAACTTGTTGATGGCGGTGTGGATCTGGTCCAGATCCCGCTCGCTGTGGTCCCGGTTGAGGGCAATTTGGCTCAGGGGAATGGCGAAACTCAACCATTGGGCATTTCCCAATAGTGAGCGGAACAGCGGGCGACTCAGTTTGAGCCATTGTCCCGGCTGGCCGGCTTCTACGGCAACCGTATCCAGCTGTTGCAAGGCGTCGTCAACCAGGACTGGCAGGCCGGTCAAGGCAGGAATGGCGGGAATCGTCTCGAGCTGCAGGCGACTTAGCCAGTCCCGGTGCCTGGCCAGGGGCAGAATGGCCAGCGACCGGTTGAGTTTCTTGTTGATCAGGTCGATATCCACCAGTGCCTGGCTGGGAAAGATGGCCTGGACCGGGCCCTGCTCATCCTGCAGCAGAATCAATTGGGCGCATTGGTGAGAGTCCAATTCATCCGGGTGCAAAAGATGAACTCTGCGGAGTTCGTCTGCAAACTCGGCATGTGCTTGGGAATGGGACTCTAATGCTTTTGCAATAGCAGTTGGCAGCATGGTGGCGCTCATCTTTGCATGTTAGGGGTATGGGCGGTGATTTTAAAGATATTTACCGACCAAGGGGATTAGACAATGGTTATGGCAGAAATTGCCTGACTCTATGGTTAAACCTGACCGTAACGGACATTCTGCCCCAGCCAGCGGCGTATAAGGGCATCGGTGCGCGCCCGGTCAGTCTCGATCTGTTCGGCCGCCCAGCGGACGGTTTCCAGCCAGCCCTTGTCCCGCTCCAGGTCGGCCACCTTCAGGGAGAGCAGGCCCGTCTGGCGGGTGCCCAACACCTCACCGGGGCCACGGAGCTCCAGGTCCCGCTCGGCTATTTCAAAACCGTTGTTGGTTTCCCGCATGATTTTCAGTCGCTCCCGGCTCATGTGGGAGAGCGGTGGATGGTACATCAGCACGCAATAGCTGGCGATGTTGCCCCGTCCGACCCGCCCCCGGAGCTGGTGCAACTGGGCAAGCCCTAACCGTTCCGGGTTTTCAATGATCATCAACGAGGCATTGGGCACGTCCACTCCCACCTCGATGACGGTGGTGGCCACCAGTAACTGGATCTCGCCTTGTTTGAAGGCATCCATCACGGCCGCCTTTTCCGCTGGCTTGAGGCGCCCGTGTACCAGGCCGACCTGGAGTTCGGGCAACTGTTCCTGCAATTGCTGGGCAGTCGCTTCCGCAGCCTGGCACTGCAGCGCTTCCGATTCCTCAATCAGGGTGCAGACCCAATAAACCTGTCGGCCTTCCAGGCAGGCGCGGCGCACCCGCTCCACCACCTCGTTGCGCCGGCTATCCGGAATGGCGATTGTCTCGATGGGAGTCCGTCCGGGAGGCAGTTCGTCAATCACGGAGGTATCCAAGTCCGCATAGGCGCTCATGGCTAAAGTGCGGGGGATGGGGGTTGCGGTCATGATCAGCTGGTGAGGCGTACTGCTGCCGTTGGCTCCTTTCTCTTTAAGGGCCAGTCGCTGGTGTACGCCAAACCGGTGCTGCTCATCGATGATGGCCAGGGCCAGGTGGGCAAACCGCACCTGCTCCTGAAACACCGCATGGGTGCCGATCAGGATTTGGGTTTCACCCCGGGCGAGCCGCTCCAGGACCTGGTTGCGTACGGACGCCTTGCTGCGTGAGGCCAAAAAGTCCACCTGTATCCCTAGGGGTTGCAGCCATTGGCTGAAACTGAGGTAGTGCTGCTCGGCGAGGATTTCCGTAGGCGCCATCAAGGCCACCTGGGTGCCGTTTTCTACGGCCTGCAGGGCTGCCAAGGCGGCCACTACGGTCTTGCCGGAGCCCACATCCCCTTGCACCAGCCGTAGCATTGGCACCGGGGCGGCCAAATCCTGGCGGATTTCCGCGACGACGCGCAGTTGGGCTCCGGTGAGGGCGAAGGGCAGTCGCGCCAGGAATTCTTGGCTCAACTTGCCTCGATCCGGCAGGGCGGGTGCCCGGTGGTGCTGGATGGAAGCCCTCAGGCGGCGCAGGCTCAGGTGATGGGCCAGCAGCTCTTCAAAGGCCAGCCGCTGTTGGGTGGGGTGAATGCCCAGGCTGAACTGATCCAGGTCTGCGCCGGCCGGGGGGTGGTGCAGGGTGCTGACGGCCTGGTTCAGGGGCGGCAGCTGCAGCTCGTCCAGTAGGGACTGGGGCAGATAGTCCGGCACCGGGTGGCGCTCCAGCAGTTCCAGCGCCTGCTCGCACAACTGGCGCAGGCGGCCCTGGTGGACACCATCGGTGGTGGGATAGAGCGGGGTCAGGCGGTCTTGTACCGGCAACGGCTCGCCTTCATTCACCCGTTTGTATTCGGGGTGGTACAGCTCCAGGCCGGTGCGCCCCAAGCGCACTTCCCCAAAGCAGCGCAGCCGGGTGCCCGGCGTGAGTTGGTTCTTCTGGGCGGCGGTGAAGTAATAGAAGCGCAGGCCAATGCGGCCGGTATCGTCCTGGAGCTGGACCAGCAGGCTGCGGCGCCGGCCCATTTCGATCCGGCTGTCATGGACGATACCCTCGATCTGGCTGCTGTAGCCGTTACGCAACTCGGCGATGGGGGTGATCCGGGTACGGTCTTCGTAGCGCAGGGGCAGGTGGAACAGCAAGTCCTGTACCGTGGTTATGCCGAGCTTTTCCAGTTTGCTTGCCAAGCTCGGTCCGACCCCTTTGAGGTCGGTGACGGGCCGAGTTTCCAGAGCCATTATTGCCAGCCGGTCCTGCGTTTCGAAGAATTAGTTAGTGGCGGTTTCCGTCTTTTCGATCAACCGGCACTGGCCCGCTGCTAAAGACAGCATATCAATGGCTTTGGGCCGGGGGAAGGTAACCCGCCAGGCCAGGGCCACGGTACGGTAGGGCGCCGGCGCCGTGAAAGGGCGGGTCGTGAGCAAGTTGTTGCTGTAGTATGGGCTGTTGGCTGCGGACAGGGGCAGCACGGAAACACCTAGCCCGGAGGCCACCATATGGCGAATGGTTTCCAGGGAGCTGCCTTCGGTTACGAAGCGCTGGTTGGACTCGCCGCGGTTGGCATCCCGGTTGATATTGGCCGTCAATTGCGGGCAGGCGCCCAGAACCTGTTCCCGAAAGCAGTGGCCGGGGCCGAGTAATAACAGATCGTGCTCCACCAGGGCTGAAGGATCTATTTCCTCGTATTCGGCTAGCGGATGGTCGTTGGGCATCAGCACCACGAATGGCTCGTCGTAAAGGGGCAGGGTTACCACTTCCGGCTCGGTAAACGGCAAGGCCACGATAATGGCGTCCAGCTCCGAGTGGCGGAGCTTCTCACGCAGGGTCGCGGTGTAGCCTTCCTCGATGTAGAGGGGCATCTCGGGCGCAGCCCGGTGTAGTTCTGGCATCAAATGGGGAAACAGATAAGGGCCGATGGTATAGATGGCGCCAACCCGTAATGGGGAGGACAGCTGGTCTTTGCCGTCCTGGGCAATATCCTTGATAACGTTGACCTGATCCAGCACCCGGCGGGATTGTTCAATGATCCGATGTCCGATATCGGTTACCGTAATATGACTCTTGCTGCGCTCGAAGAGGGTGACTCCCAGCTCTTCCTCAAGCTTCTTTACGGCGACGCTGAGGGTTGGCTGGCTCACGAAGCAGCGTTCGGCGGCACGGCCGAAGTGCTTTTCTTCTGCAAGGGCA
>JAJUGC010000041.1 GCA_029268325.1 Gammaproteobacteria bacterium
AATGTACAGCAATCTGTTTCGGGCGTGCTCAAAGCTTGGTTGCGGAAAGTCTTGTTCGTCCATATTAAGGAGTAACGGGTTGCTGCCAGCAGGCAACGACATAATCAAAAACTTCTTCAATATAATCCAGGATGTAGCGCCGCAGATGCTCACCGTGGCGCTCATGTTCGGGAACCCTTGTTTCCAGCCATTCGCTGCCGCCATCAAACAACACCCGGCTTGGGTTTTCTGCCTGGTCCACGATCTGGAATTGTCCGCCTTGGAAGGCGAGTACACGGTGGCCCAAGGCCATCTGGCTAAGCTCTGACGGCTCGAGGGACTGAATCAGGCGGATGGCATCGAACAATCTGGGTTCCACGGGTAGGCTCCGGCCAAGCGGTGGTAAAGGTGATGCTATTGGTTGCGACGCATCTGGAAGCTGGTTAGTTCACGATAAATGTCACCTTGAGCATCACCCGATACTGGGAAACCTGGCCATTTTCAACCTTGACTTCCTGTTCCTTAACCCAGGCACTCTTGATGTTTTGTATCGTCTGGGATGCCTTTTGAATACCGCGTACGATGGCATCCTCAAAGCTGTTGGGGGATTCGGCGGATATCTCGATGACCTTGGCGATACTGGTTTCAGCCATTGCGATACTCCTTTCTTGATGCATGTGGTAAGGGGCCAGATACGGTCCTTCATGAGTGGCTCAGTGGGTCGGCCACGGCTGCCCCATTGTTCTGTAATATCCAGGTTCTGTAATACCCCGTTTGCGCGGCCCATCTCCGATAGGGGTATGAATAACATGCTATAGATCCCTGTCTGGAGTTCACAATGAATGCTATCGAAGTGGTCTGCTCTCCTTGAGTGGAGCCGGGAGGACGGGGCGGTTTGCTGGGGTCGAGGCAAAGCTATAGCCGTGGACTGGGTGGCAAAATAGCACCTAGCTGGAAGGGGCAGGTGAGTGTAACCCTGTGTCCAGGCGCCAGGCTTGTGCTAGTTGGGTGAGGAGGGCTGCTCGACTTCCAGTTGCTGCATGGCAATGACCGCCTGGGTGCGGTTACGTACTCCCAACTTTTTAAAGACTGCGGTCATATGAGCTTTGACGGTTGCCTCGGAGACATCCAGTTCGTAGGCAATCTGCTTGTTAAGCAGGCCTTCAGCCAGCATGCCGAGCACGCGGAATTGTTGCGGGGTCAGGCTTGCCAGTCTTTCCGAGAAGTCATTGGCGGCGGTGTCAATTTGCTGTAGCTGAGCTCCCATTTCCGGTGGCAGCCAAATTTCGCCGTTAAGCACATCCTGAATGGCCTCGGAAATAGTGGGCAGGGGGGAGGATTTGGGAATAAAGCCCGCAGCTCCATGCTCAATGGCACGGCGCATAATGGGAGGATCCTCACTGCCGGAGATCACCACCACGGGTAAGGCGGGATATTGCCCGCGCATAAAGACGAGGCCGGAAAAACCATGGGCTCCCGGCATGTTCAAATCCAGAAGCAGCAGATCTGCCTCCGGGTTTGCCTCTACGGCTTGCTGCAGCGCGGTGATGCTGTCGGCCTCAATAATATTGACGCCGGAGACTGTTTGGGTGACCGCCTGGCGAAGTGCCGCTCGAAACAGCGGATGGTCGTCGGCGATAATGACGAGCCGGGACATAGCGAAGACGTCTCCCATCGATAAAGTATTTTTTAGAGATATAGGGATAGCCATGATGACCCGGCAAGTCAATTGTTAAGTTAATAAATGCTTATAAACTGGTGATTTTTTCTCAGTTGCATGCTTTTCGGCTCTCAATCAGGTCATCTACGACCGAGGGGTTGGCGAGGGTTGAGGTATCGCCGAGAGAGTCCAGTTCATTGGCAGCAATTTTGCGGAGGATGCGGCGCATGATCTTCCCGGATCGGGTCTTGGGAAGGTCCTGGGTCCACTGGATAATGTCCGGAGATGCAATGGCGCCAATTTCTTTCCTGACCCAGCCCACCAGTTCCTTCCTTAGTTCCTCGCCCGGCTCTTCACCGGAGTTAAGGGTGACGTAGACGAAGATGCCTTGGCCTTTGATTTCGTGGGGGAATCCTACCACTGCGGCTTCCGCCACTTTGGGATGGGCGACCAGGGCGCTTTCGATTTCTGCGGTTCCCATGCGGTGGCCGGATACGTTTAGCACATCATCCACCCGTCCGGTAATCCAGTAATACCCATCTTCGTCGCGACGGGCGCCATCACCGGTAAAGTACATGCCTTTGAATGTGCTGAAGTAGGTTTGCACAAAACGTTCGTGGTCACCAAAGATCGTGCGCATTTGTCCCGGCCAGCTATCCAGGATAACCAAGTTTCCTTCGGTAGCTCCCTCCAGAATATTGCCTTCATGGTCCGCCAAGGCAGGCTGGATGCCGAAGAAGGGCAGGGTGGCAGAGCCGGGCTTGAGATCAGTGGCGCCGGGTAAGGGGCAGATCAGGACCCCGCCGGTTTCTGTTTGCCACCAGGTGTCTACGATTGGGCACCGGCCTTCACCAAATTGACGGTAGTACCACTCCCAGGCGTTCGGATTGATGGGTTCGCCCACACTACCCAGGACTCTCAAGCTTTGTCGGCTGCTGCTTCTTAAGTGCTCATCCCCATCGGCCATAAGCGCACGAATGGCGGTGGGGGCCGTATAGAGAATATTGACTTGGTGCTTGTCGACAATCTGTCCCAAACGGGCCGATGTGGGGTAGTTGGGTACGCCTTCAAAGATCAGGCTGGTTGCACCATTACACAGGGGGCCGTACAGGATATAGCTATGGCCTGTAATCCAGCCAAAATCGGCCGTGCACCAGTAGATATCGCCTTCGTGATAATCGAATGCATATTGATGGGTAAGGGAGGCATAGACCAAATAGCCGCCGGTGGTGTGGACAACCCCCTTGGGGGCTCCCGTGGAGCCGGAGGTGTACAGGATGAATAGAGGGTCTTCCGCCGACATTTCTTCCGGCGGGCATTCGCCCGGTTGCTGCTCTACCAGGTCGTCATACCAGCGGTCTCTTTCATCGTTCCAGGCAATGGGGGAGCCGGTACGCTTCACGACGATCACTCTTTCCACGCAGCCAGCGCCCTGGGCAAGGGCATCCTCTACGTTTTGCTTGAGGGCAATACGTTTGCCGGCGCGCAGGCCTTCATCGGCCGTTACAACGATGCGCGAATTCCCGTTCTGGATACGGCTGGCTAACGCCTCCGAGGAGAACCCGCCAAATACCACCGAGTGGATAGCGCCGATCCGTGCACAGGCCAGCATGGCAACGGCGGTCTCGGGAATCATGGGCATATAGAGAGTGACCACATCCCCTTTGCGGACACCTTCTGCCTTCAGGGCATTGGCGAAGCGGCAGACCTGCTCGTACAGCTCTTGGTAGGTAATGTGCTTGTCTTCCTCCGGGGAGTCGCCTTCCCAGATCAGGGCTGTCTGATCGCCGCGGGTTGCCAGGTGGCGGTCAAGGCAGTTGACGCTTGCGTTCAGCGTGCCGTCCTCGTACCACTTAATGGAAATGTGGGGATAGTCGTAGCTTGTGTTTTTTACACGGCTGTAGGGCTTAATCCAATCAAGTCGTTGCCCCTGGGTTCCCCAAAACCCCTCGGGATCCAGCAGGGATTGGGCGTACATGGCTTGGTATTGTGTCTGGTTGACCCAGGGCGTACGCAGAGGATTGGTTTGTATAGGATAGGTAGTGCTCATGATTGTACCTCTAAGATGTTTATTGTTGTTAATAGAGTTGGATTTGCACTTAAGGTGTGTCGGTTAATTTGTATCCTGTAAGGCATTGGCCGGGGTATTAGACCTTTGTCTATCTGAAGGCGTGGTGGAGTGGCGCGGTGCCATGCCGTGAACCGGGAAGGCTTCAAGGAGAGGAAATGGTGACTGCCAGCGAGCATCATTTAAAGTTGCGCCATCTGCGCCATGGAGATTATCAGGCCGTCGGCCAACTGGTAGAGCGGGTGTATCCTGAGACCCCAAATAAATGGTCCAGGAGGCATTTTGAACGTCTGCTGGACCTGTTTGAGGAAGGGCAGCTCTGTATCGAAAATAACGGCGTTGTCGTGGCCGTTGCGTTGACGGTTCAGGTGGATTACACCCGCCACAGCGACCCGGATCGCTATGAGGACCTGCTCTTTAACCAGCCGGATGCCAAGCAGGAAGAGCAGGGCGATGCGCTCTACATTCTCGATCTCGTTGTGGAGCCGGAGTTTCGGGATATCCGCTTGGGGCAGCGGCTGCTGGAAGCCTGTAAGGACCTGTGTGGCGACAAGAACCTTAAGGCCGTGCTGGTAGGTTGCATCCTGTGGGATTATGAGAAACAACCCGAGAGTCTGTCCGCTTCCCAGTATATCGATCAGGTGGAATGTAAGCAGGTCCATGACGAAGTGCTGAGCTTCTTCCTGAACAATAATTTCGACCTGAAGCGCCTGTTACGTCGCCCCCGGAAAAAGGATCGCCCGGAACGTTTGGGGGCGCTGCTGGAGTGGGACAATATTTTTTATGAGTCCAGGGAGGCAGGGTTGGTCGGGGCGCCTAAAACCAATGTGCGCGTCGGTGTGGTGCAGTGGCAGATGCGCAAGGTCGAGACGCTTGAGGCCATGATGAAACAGGTGGAGTTCTTTATTAAGTCCATGTCCAGCTATAAAGCGGACTTTGCTCTATTTCCCGAGTTTTTTACTGCACCCCTGATGGGCTTGACCACTCAAGACCAGTCCATTGAAGGGATACAGAGGCTGGCGCTCTACAGCCCAAAGATCCTGGAGGAGATTTCCGGACTGGCGGTGGCCTACAACATCAATATCATTGCCGGCAGCTTGCCGGTGCTTGGTGAGGATGGTGAGCTCTATAACGTGGCTTATCTGTGCCGTCGGGACGGAACGGTGGATAGCCAGTACAAAATCCATCCTACTCCCAGCGAAAAGTTTGAGTGGGCCATGACCGGGGGCAACCGTCTGCGGGCCTTCGACACGGATTGTGGCAAGATCGGCATCCTGATCTGCTATGACGTGGAGTTTCCCGAGCTGGCGCGGTTGCTTTGTCTGGATGGTATGCGCATTCTGTTCGTGCCGTTTTGGACAGACACCAAGAACGGTTTTTTGCGGGTACAGCGGTGTGCGCAGGCCCGGGCTATCGAGAATGAGTGTTACGTCGCTGTGGCTGGCAGTTGTGGGAACCTGCCAGAAGTGAATAGTGTGGATATCCAGTACGCACAGTCGGCAGTCTACTCACCCTCTGACTTCGCCTTTCCCCATGATGCCATCGTCTCTGAAACCACGCCCAATACTGAAATGGAGCTGCTGGTGGACTTGGATATGGAGAAGCTGACCCGTCTGCGTAACGAAGGTGCTGTGACGAATTACAAGGATCGCCGCAAGGATCTGTATGAGTTGATCTGGAAGGGAGATAGGTAGCTCCTCGTGGCCAGGGCCAGTTCTGCCTTTGATAGGGAATGGCTGGCTTTCGAGGAAAAACAGGTCTTTTCTAGGTCGCTGCCAAAGGGGGGGCTTGGAGAAGGGGAGCTGGCAGCGGGAGTTCAGGCCTACTAGCCAATTCCGGCATGAAAAGAACCTTTCTCTCGGTAGATATCTCCAGACCATGTATTTATAATTGTGCGGATTTTTTGGTAGGTCGCCACAGGGAGCTGATAGTGTTTATTGACGCTTAGCGTTCTCTTCATTTGGAATTTGATTCCATAATCTGTGGTGGCCTGAAGTTCAATTCCAAACTTGTAGGCGGGGCTAATGATAAAGATCAAGAGAGGCCTGAACCTCCCGATAAGCGGCGCGCCTGCACAATCCATCGAGAATGCCAAAGCTGTGAGTGAGGTAGCACTCATAGGATTTGACTATGTGGGAATGAGACCCACGATGGAAGTGCAGGTGGGTGATCGTGTCAAATGTGGTCAGCTGCTGTTCACGGACAAAAAGACAGAAGGTGTACGCTATACCTCTCCGGCCAGTGGGGTAGTCACCGCAATCAATCGCGGTGAGCGGCGGGTTTTCCAGTCCATTGTAATTCAGGTCGAAGGCGACGAACATGAAATGTTCGACAGCTATCCAGAAGCCCAGTTTTCCGGACTAAGCCGTCAGCAAGTGGTGGATAACCTGGTGCAGTCCGGTTTGTGGACCGCCTTTCGCACCCGCCCCTATAGTAAGGTGCCCGCAATCGACAGCGAGCCTCACTCTATCTTCGTAACTGCCATGGACACCAATCCGCTTGCGGCGGATCCGGCAGTGATCATTCGTGAATCTCCACTGGATTTCAAATACGGCCTGGAGCTGATTGCTCACCTGACGGCGGGCAAGGTCTTTGTGTGTACTGCCCCGGGTGTAGCCCTGGAGATGCCTAGTGCAGGTGGCAAAATCCGCCGTGAAGAGTTCGACGGGCCTCACCCTGCAGGTCTGGCCGGTACCCATATCCACTTCCTGGATCCGGTGCACGCCGGCAAGACTGTCTGGACCATTGGCTATCAGGATGTCATTGCCATTGCGCGCCTGTTCCGTACCGGTAAGCTGGATACGACCCGGGTGGTTGCGCTAGGTGGCCCGCAGGTGATTCGTCCCCGCTTGCTGCGTACCCGTTTGGGCGCCAATCTGGAGCAGTTGGTGAGTGGTGAGTTGAAGGAAGGCGTGAACCGGATTATTTCCGGCTCTGTGTTTGGTGGTCGTACCGCCCGTGGCCCGGTGACCTATCTGGGACGCTATGCCAACCAAATCAGTGTCCTGCAGGAAGGTACCCAGCGTGAGTTTATGGGCTGGCTCTCCCCGGGCACCAAGAAGTTTTCTACGCTTAATATCTATCTCTCCAAGCTCACCCCCAGAAAACTGCTCAACTTCACAACCACCACCAACGGTAGCGAGCGCGCCATGGTGCCGGTGGGTACCTATGAGACAGTGATGCCTCTGGATATCTTGCCGACTCAGCTATTGCGCTCCCTCATCGTCGGCGACACGGAAACAGCCCAGAAGCTAGGCTGTCTGGAACTGGACGAAGAAGATCTGGCACTCTGTACCTTTGTCTGTCCAGGCAAGTATGAGTACGGTCCCATTCTCCGTAACAACTTGACCCGCATTGAGCTGGAGGGCTAAGAGATGGGAATGAGAAAGTTCCTGGATAAGATAGAACCCCACTTCCTTCCAGGTGGAAAGCACGAAAAGTGGTATGCCCTTTATGAAGCGGTCGACACTATTTTCTATACACCTGGCAAGGTAACTGCCACCACCTCTCACGTGCGCGATGGCATTGACCTCAAGCGCATCATGATTACCGTTTGGCTGTGTACCTTCCCAGCCATGTTCTTCGGTATGTACAACGTTGGCCTGCAGGCCAACACCTACCTGCTGGAGAGCGGGCTTGCCATGTCCGGCAATGACTGGCGACATGCCATTATCGCCGCCTTGGCAGGCAACGACCCGAATAGCATCTGGGATAACATTATTTATGGCGCTGCCTACTTTATTCCCATCTATGCGGTAACTTTCATTGTTGGTGGCTTCTGGGAAGTCTTGTTTGCTACCATCCGCCGCCATGAAGTGAATGAGGGCTTCTTCGTCACCTCTATTCTGTTTGCTCTGATCCTGCCGCCAACTATTCCCCTTTGGCAGGTTGCCTTGGGCATCAGCTTCGGCGTTGTGATCGGCAAGGAAGTTTTTGGCGGTACCGGCAAGAACTTCCTCAACCCGGCATTGGCCGGGCGGGCCTTCCTCTTCTTTGCTTATCCGGCAGAAATCTCCGGCGATACCGTGTGGACTGCAGTTGATGGCTTCAGCGGTGCAACAGCCCTTAGTGTTGTTTCTGCCAATGGTATGGCGGCGCTTGAACAGAACCTGACTTGGCTTGATGCCTTCTTTGGCTTCCAGCAGGGATCCGTAGGCGAAACCTCAACACTGGCGATCCTGATTGGCGGCGGTATTCTGTTACTGACCCGTATTGCCTCCTGGCGCATCGTTGCCGGTGTGATGATTGGCATGGTCGCGACTTCCCTGATGTTCAACCTGATCGGTTCCGAAACCAATCCCATGTTTGCGGTGCCGCCTCATTGGCACTTCGTACTGGGTGGCTTCGCCTTTGCCATGATGTTCATGGCCACGGATCCGGTGTCTGCAGCCATGACTGATACTGGTAAGTGGATCTTCGGCATTCTGATCGGATTGATGGTGGTACTGATTCGGGTGGTCAACCCCGCCTATCCCGAGGGCATGATGTTGGCGGTGCTCTTCGCTAACCTGTTTGCGCCCTATATCGACCACCTGGTCATGCAGGCCAACATCAAGAGGAGACTGGCTCGTGTCTAGGTTTAATAAAGATAGTGTTTCCGGCACGGTGATTGTTGCCCTGGCAGTTTGCCTTGTTTGCTCAATCATCGTTTCCGGCGCGGCTGTGATTCTGAAGCCGACCCAGAAGGTAAACAGCGTTCTGAACGTCAAGCAGAATATCCTGAGGGCGGCGAACCTGATTACCGGTCCGGTCACGGCCCAAGAGGTTGAAGAGAAGTTCAGCCTCGTAACTCCACGCATTGTAGACCTGGAAACCGGTGAGTATGTGGATCCTTCCGTCGTCGGTGTGGCGGAAGCAATTAACTACGACCAATTCAGGGCGGCCAAAGATCCTCAGTTCTCCAAAGCGTTGGCAGGTAGCGAGGATATTGCCGGTATCAAGCGCCGTGAGCGTTATGCAACGGTCTATACCATTGAAAACGAAGGCCAAATTGACCGTGTGATCCTGCCGGTTCGGGGCTATGGTCTGTGGTCAACCCTTTATGGCTTCCTTGCACTTGAAGGCGATGCCAATACGGTCGTCGGTTTTGGTTTCTATGAACATGCCGAAACGCCTGGTCTCGGGGGTGAGGTAGATAATCCTAACTGGATTAGTCAATGGCCCGGTAAAAAGATCTATGATCTGGAAGAAGGTGCCGAGCCCAAGATTCATCTCGTGAAGGGCGGAGTCAGGGCTAATGACCCCGAAGCGAACTATGGCGTAGACGCACTGGCCGGAGCCACTCTGACCAGTCGGGGTATCACCAACTTGCTGCATTTCTGGCTGGGTGAACAGGGTTTCCAAAAGTATCTTGAACAGATTCGTTCAGGGGAGGCGAGCAATGGCTGAGGTTACGGCTAAGAAGGTTCTATTCGAGCCGATTTTCAACAATAACCCCATTACCTTGCAGATCATTGGCATCTGTTCCGCCCTGGCGGTCACGACCAGTCTGCAGCTATCGATTGTTATGGCGGTAGCGGTTTCTTTGGTAGCGGCCTTTTCCAGCTTTGCGATCGCACTGATCCGTTCTCAAATCCCCAATAGTGTGCGGATTATTGTGCAGATGACCATTATTGCCTCCTTGGTGATCGTGGTGGATCAAGTGTTAAAGGCTTATGCCTATGAGGTGAGCAAGCAGCTGTCAGTGTTCGTGGGGCTGATTATCACTAACTGTATCGTCATGGGCCGTGCTGAGGCCTTTGCCATGCAGAACTCACCTGTGATGAGCTTTCTCGATGGCATTGGTAACGGCCTTGGATATGGCGTGGTATTGGTCTTCGTAGGCTTTGTGCGTGAGCTCTTAGGCTCCGGCAAGCTCTTGGGTGTTGAAATCCTGCCGCTGGTTAATGATGGCGGCTGGTATGTGCCTAATGGCCTGTTGCTACTGCCACCAAGTGCGTTCTTTATTATCGGCCTGATGATTTGGGGTATGCGGACTTGGAAGAAATCCCAAGTCGAAGCGCCGGATTACAAGCCTGCCGCTCATAAAGTCAAGGAGGCATTTTAACTATGTGGGAGCATTATATCAGCCTCGCAGTTAAGGCCATTTTCGTAGAGAACATGGCGTTGGCCTTCTTCCTGGGAATGTGTACGTTCATCGCATTATCCAAGAAGATGGAAGCGGCAAAGGGCTTGGCGATTGCAGTTATTCTGGTACTGACCATCACCACGCCGATTAACAACCTGCTTTATAACCTGGTGCTTCGGGAAGGCGCCCTTAGCTGGGCGGGCTTCCCCAACATCGATCTCAGCTTCCTCGGGTTGCTGTCCTACATTGCCGTGATCGCCGCCATCGTCCAGATCATGGAAATGATCATGGATAAATTCTTTCCAGCCCTTTATAACGCGCTGGGTGTGTTCCTGCCGTTGATCACAGTGAACTGTGCCATTATGGGGGCAGCCCTGTTTATGGTGGAACGGGACTATAACTTCGGGGAAAGTGTTGTCTACGGCTTTGGCGCGGGCGTCGGCTGGGCACTGGCCATTATTGCCCTGGCGGGTATTCGGGAGAAACTCAAGTATTCCGACGTGCCCGAAGGGCTACGAGGCTTGGGGATTACCTTCATTACCGTTGGCTTGATGTCCTTGGGCTTCATGTCGTTTTCGGGTATCACCCTGTAAGGCAGCCAGGAGAGAGAAGGTTAAACAATGACTACAGAAATTATTATGGGAGTGGTGATGTTCACCGTCATCATTCTGGCCCTGGTTGCCATTATTCTGGCAGCGCGGGCACGTCTGGTGAGCACTGGTGACGTTACCATTGAAGTTAACGGCGATCCCAACCATACAATTAGAACCCCGGCAGGAGGC
>JAJUGC010000042.1 GCA_029268325.1 Gammaproteobacteria bacterium
CGGGGCGGGATGATGCCTATAACCTGTTCCAGGTGCTGAAAGTCTTTTATGCCGAGGAGCGTCTCCCTTGAGGTAGATGCTGAAGGCGCCTGCGCACAAGGAATGTGCGGTTGCACCCAGTGGAACGGCACTCAGGAGCCAGAAAATGGGGAGTAAATCAAACGAATTAAGGGGCTGGAAATCAACGCAGACGACGAGATAAAGAACGGTCGGTTTAAATGCCGATACGTCGGGCTGTGTGAGCTGCTGGAATGTAGGTGTGCTTGTGGACTAAAAGCAGGCAGGAAATAAGGGAAGGTTTGGCAGGACAAGGAGAAATGGCTCCTCGAGCTGGGCTCGAACCAGCGACCCACGGATTAACAGTCCGTTGCTCTACCGACTGAGCTATCGAGGAACTGCCAAACACAGGCTGCGAATAATATAGGCTGATTCTTGCGACGTCAATACCTGAATGTATTGAAAACCTTAAAAAAAGGGAAGGTTGCCCATTGCCACAATGTCTGGCCTGTTGGCCTGGGAGCGACCGCAGGGCATAACAGGTACCTGGCAGTGGCGGGCCGGTGGGGCGTTTGCCTTTAGATCATCTTTCAGTCCTGGGGTTGATGGGGGTCAGGGTTCTGGTGGTCCGGCTTCTGCTTGAATAGCCCTGTCTACAAAATAGCGGTTAAAAAACTGATAAATGAATGCCGGCAGACCGGCTCCGTGGAGAATCTTGATATGGACCTGAAGACCGTACTGGTGGTGGTTGACCCGACCGATGAGAATGACGCCTTGCTGGAGCGGGCGGAAATGATCGGAACCTGCTTCAATGCCCGTCTAGAACTGTTTGTGGCAGAGCACCGGGGAATACTGGAGCCGAGCTACCCGTTGGAGGCAGCTAGTCTGGAGGCGGCCATGCAAGGGCTGGTCACCAGCAAGCAGCAGTGGCTTGATACTTACGTGGAGCGGTTATCCCGGGCGGGGCTGCAGGTGACCACGGAAGTGCGCTGGGCGCGCCATCTCTATGATGCGGTATTGGAACGGGCGGACGAAATCCAGGCGGACCTGATCCTGAAGGAAACTCACCAGCACTCCCTGTTGAAGCGGGCCCTGTTTACCAACACCGATTGGCATTTGATGCGGGAGACCTCCAGGCCGATCTGGTTTGTGAAAAGGGAGCATGTTTGGAATGCGCGCCGGCGCCTGTTGGCCGCGGTCGATCCGGTACACGCCCGGGAAAAGTCTCCGGAGCTGGATTTGCGTATTCTCGAGATAGCCAAACTGATGTCCACGCACTTGCCGGCGGAGCTGCACGTGGTGCACGCCTATGAAGTTGCGCCCACGGGCTTGCTGGCGGAGTTTGATACCCTGGTGCAGGATTATCCGAGTTTTCGCCGGGAGGTGATGAAGCGCCACCGCACCGCCCTGGAAAACCTGATGGCCATGGCGGCGCCCGAGGCCATTTCATACCTGGAGGATGGCCCGCCGGAACGGGTGCTGCCCCAGTTTGTGAACCGCAACGCTATTGACCTGACAGTGATGGGGGCGGTATCCCGCAGTGGGGTGGACCGGATCCTGATTGGCAGTACAGCGGAGCGGGTTCTGGATAATCTGGAATCTGACATTCTGATTGTGCGCTAGCGTGAAGCTGCCGGCCTAAAAGCCGGCACTAGCAACTAAGTCTAGGGGAGAGGGGAAGGCACATGGACTATGTCGCACCGACATTGCTTCGTAATGGACACCTGTTGAGCATCTATCCGAGCCTGTGGCGTAAGGTTGCTACCCAGCATTTTGAACGGGAGCGGATCACCACCGCCGATGGGGACTTCCTGGACTTGGACTGGAGCCGTTGTGGCTCGCGCCGCCTGGTGGTGATTTCCCATGGCCTGGAAGGGCATAGCCGACGCCCCTATGTGGCAGGCATGGCCCGGGCGGCCAATGGGTTTGGTTGGGATGCCCTGGCCTGGAACTATCGCTCCTGCAGTGGTGAGATGAACCGGCACCTGCGCTTTTACCACAGTGGCGAAACCGGAGACCTGCGAGAGGTCATCGTCCATGCCACAGCGTCGGGAAGTTATGACGAGGTGGCTCTGGTCGGGTTCAGCATGGGGGGCAATATGAGCCTGGTGTATCTGGGGGAACAAGGCGCCAGGCTGGACTCGCTGATCAGCAAGGCCGTTGTGTTTTCCGTCCCCTGTGATCTGGCGGCCAGTGCCCGGCAACTGACCCGCCCGGCAAACTACATTTACCTGAGCCGCTTTATGCGCAGCTTACGGGCCAAGATGCTGGCCAAGCACCAGCAGTATCCGGAGCAGATCGACATTAGCGGGATCGACAAGGTGCGTACCTTCAAGCAGTTTGATGACCGCTTTACCGCGCCGCTACACGGCTTCCGGGATGCCGAAGACTATTGGCACCGCTGCAGCAGCAAATTCTTTATCGGCAATATCCGGATTCCCACCTTGATCGTGAATGCTGCCAATGACCCCTTTCTCGCGCCGGAGTGCTTTCCCGTGGATGTGGTCAAAGGCCATCCCTATGTGAAACTGGAGGTGCCGGTTTCAGGCGGGCATGTGGGCTTTGTGTCCTTCAACCGGAATGACCTGTACTGGTCGGAGCAACGGGCTTTCCGGTTTTTGAATGAGGGGGCGTAAGACTGCCGGGGCTGAATTGCGGCTAGTTGGCTGGCAGTTTTTGACCGAGTAGGGGCGCAAGGTGCGGCCAGAGGGTCTCCAGCATCAAGGGTTGTGCTGCTGCCGTGGGGTGGATCTGGTCGTTTTGGATCAACTCAGGATCCAGGGCCACTTGCTCCAGGAAAAAGGGAACCAGGGCAACTTTTTCCTGATCCGCAACTTCTTGATAAAGCTGGTGGAATCCTTCGGCATAGCGGGTGCCATAGTTCGGGGGAATGCGCATGCCCACGAGCAAGACCTCAGCCCCTGCTTCCTTGGCGGCGTGGACCATGGCCCTGAGGTTATCCCGGATCACCGAGAGGGGAAAGCCCCGGAGCCCATCATTGCCACCAAGTTCTAAAATCACCAGATCCGGTTTCACCCGCTCCAAGGTTTCCGGTAACCTGCGTAAACCGCCATCGGTCGTTTCGCCGGACACGCTGGCATTGATCACTTTAAAATGATCTGCCCGTGAGGCCAGGCGCTCTTCTAGCAGGGCGACCCAGCCTTGCTCGGGTTGCATGCCATAGGCGGCACTTAAACTATCCCCGTAGACCAAAATCGAATATTGCTGCGCAACGGCCGCAGCGGGTGCGATCGCAAAAAGAAGGAGGAGCCGGCTCCCCAGCAAGCTCATCCAGTGCAAAACGGGGCTGTCATATTTGGGAGATTGCATGTCGTTAGAGACTCCACCTGTTCTGGTTGCCGAGGATGTCTATAAGTCGGTTCGGTTTGGTTCCGAACCTTTGGAAATATTGAAAGGAATATCCCTTCGAATCAACCCGGGAGAAACGCTGGCTATTGTGGGCAGCTCCGGCTCGGGTAAGACCACGCTGCTTGGCTTGCTGGCCGGTCTGGATGTTCCCAGCCGCGGACGCGTCCTTCTGCACGGCCAGGACCTGAGCGCTCTGGATGAAGAGCGCCGGGCTGAGTTGCGGGCCCGCCTGGTGGGTTTTGTGTTCCAGAACTTCCAGTTGTTGCCGTCGCTGACCGCCCTGGAAAATGTCATGTTGCCCCTGGAACTGAAGGGGGAGGTGGAAGCGGAAAGCCAGGCACGCCAGTTTCTTGAGCGGGTCGGGCTGGGCCACCGGCAAAGCCATTTCCCGCGCCAGCTGTCCGGGGGAGAGCAACAGCGAGTGGCGCTGGCACGGGCTTTTGCCTGTCGGCCCCAGATACTCTTCGCGGACGAGCCCACGGGGAATCTGGACTCTGCCACCGGCAGCCGGGTGATTGAGCTTTTGTTTGAACTGAACCGGGAGTATGCCACCACCCTGGTACTGGTGACTCACGATGAGCATTTGGCGCAACGGTGTGGCCGCAGTGTGCGGATCGAGGCGGGTCAGTTACACCATGAGGCCGAGTTATGAAGCTGATGGTGCGTGAGGGCTATCGCCTGGTGCGTCGGGACTGGCGTTCCCGGGAGTTGCGGATTTTGGCCCTGGCCCTGATTGTAGCGGTAGCCACTGTGACGGCCATCACTCTGTTTTCCGCCAAGCTCCAACAGATGTTCTATCAGTCCTCCAGCCAGTTTCTTGCGGCGGACCGCCAATTGACCAGTCCAAATCCGGTCGACCCACTCTGGCTGCTGGAGGCACAACGGCGAGGGCTGCGTATCGCCCGCACCCTGGAGTTTCCCAGCATGTTGTTTGCCGGTGACGACATGCAACTGGTGAGTGTGAAGGCCGTGACCCAGGAATATCCCTTAAAGGGCAGCCTGGAAATCAGCGGGCCTGGCGGCGAGGGAGCCCGGCAGGTTGATCAGGGCCCGGCACCGGGCACCATCTGGATTGCCCCACGGCTGTTGTCGTTGCTGCAGCTTCAGGTGGGGGAAATGGCCGCGGTCGGCGATCAGGACTTACGGGTGGCGGGCATTATCCAGCGGGAGCCGGATACCTCGTTCAACTTTATGAGCCTGTCTCCACGGGTGATGATGAGTTGGGAGGATCTGGAAGCCACTGGCGTGATTCAGCCGGGAAGCCGGCTGCGCTACCGCTATCTCTTTGCCGGAGAGCCCGAGGCCTTAGCTGGCTTCGAGGCTTGGCTCACGCCCCAGCTTGAGCCCACCATGGGCTGGCTGGATGTCCGTAGCGGCCGTCCGGCGGTGGCCAATGCTTTGGATAAAGCAGAAAGCTATCTCCTGCTGGGCGGAAGCCTGGCGGTCATCCTGGCGGGCCTGGCGATTGCCATGTCGGCGCGCCAGTATTCCCAGCGGCAATATGACACCGTGGCCTTGTTGAAAACTCTGGGTGTCAAAGGTGGAGCTATCAACCGTTTCTACGGCCTGGGCTTTTTGGCGCTGGGGTTGATCTGCACCTGCATTGGCATGGTGCTGGGCTGGATCGGGCATTTCTTTGCCTTGTGGGCTTTGCAGGACTTGTTGCCCCAAGTCAGTACCCAGGCGCCGCCCAGCAGCTTTGCCATTGGCGGCATGACCGCCCTGGTTAGCCTGCTGGCATTTGCCATGCCGCCGTTACTGATGCTGCAGCGGGTGGCTCCGGTACGGGTGTTGCGCCGGGATCTGCAGGGAGAGGCGGGCAGTACCGCCTGGCTGTATGGGGTTGGCATACTGGCCATGGTTGGCTTGCTGTTTTTCTATAGTGGAGACCTGAAGCTGACAGGCCTGGTGGTTGGTGGTTTGGCGGCTGTGGTGCTGGTGTTCGTTGCACTCTCCGGATTGTTGCTGCGTACCAGCCGGCTGGTGGGAACCCGGGCCGGCTCCTATTGGAAACTGGGGCTGGCCAGTGTCGTGAGGCGGCGCTGGCAGAGTATTTTGCAAATTGTGGTGTTTGCCATTGCCTTGATGCTGCTGGTGGTGATCTACCTGATGCGCACCAGTCTGGTGTCTGAATGGCAGGCCCAGTTGCCGGCGGATGCCCCCAATCACTTTCTGATCAATATCGCACCGGCGGAAATGGCCGAGGTGAAGTCCTATCTGGTAAGCCATGAGATCGATTCGGCCGGGCTCTATGCCATGGTGCGGGGGCGGTTGAGTCACATCAACGGGCAGCCGGCCAGGCAAGCGGTGAGCAAGGAGGAAGAGGTCAATGCCCTGAACCGGGAGCTGAACCTGACCTGGATGGATCAGCTGCCTGCGGATAACCATATTGTGGCTGGCCAGTGGTGGGGGCCGGAGGTCAGGAATCAGCCCTGGGTCTCTGTGGAAGCCCAATTGGCGAACCGACTGGGCCTCAAGCCCGGTGACCGGCTCACCTTTACCATTGGCGACCGTTTGGTGGAAGCGGAGGTGAAAAGTATCCGTTCCGTGCAGTGGGATAGCATGAAGCCAAACTTCTACATGGTGTTCACGCCAGGGTTTCTGGATGGCTTTCCGGCTACCTATATCACCAGCATCTATCTGGCTCCTGAACAGAAGAGCCTGCTCAATGAGCTGGGCCGGAAGTTCCCCACCGTGACGGTGCTGGAGCTTGACCAGTTGATCGAGCGGGTCAGGACGGTGATGGAGCAGGTGAGCAAGGCCATCGAGCTGGTGTTGGCGCTGATTTTAGCGGCGGCCTTGCTGGTGGTGGCGTCTCTGGTCAACACCACCATGGGCGAGCGGCGGCGGGAAAGTGCCTTGCTCAGGGCCATGGGGGCCGGGCGCCGTTTGGTCGCCGGCAGTCTGTTTGTGGAGTTTGCGGTATTGGGGGCCCTGGCCGGCGTGGTGGCGGTGTTCGGCGCCGAGCTCATTGTGCTGGGGATGCAGCAGCGGGTGTTTCAAATTGAAATGCAGCCCCATCCCCTGGCCTGGTTGTTGACTCCTGTGGTGGGAGCCCTGGTGATTGGCAGCCTGGGTTATTTGCAGAGCTTGAAAACTATCCGGGTGGCGCCGATAGAAGCACTTCGTCAAGCGGAATGAGTTTGGCAAATGGCGAGGGCTGGCCTAGTATGACCAACTTTCCATTTTGGTTTGGTTGTCGAATTGGGTTGTAGTGAAAGGCTAAACATGGTTGAACAGCTGATTCCCTGGGAGCATCAGGTCGCTCCGGCATTAACGTTGCGCGGACTTCACAGCGAGCCCCAGGCCCGGCCGCTGGTGCATTTCCTACATGGCAACGGGTTTTGTGGTTTGGTCTACAAACCCTGGCTTGAACAGTTGGGGCAGGATTTTGATCTGTTCATTAGTGATGCCCAGGGGCATGGCAAGAGCGATGTGGGAGAGCGCTTTATGGGCTGGAACCGCTGTGCCGATTTTGCCATCGAGGCCCTGGAGGCCCATCGCCAGCGCTGGCCCGGCCAGCCGGTCTATGGAGTGGGGCACAGCTTTGGCGGTGTTTTGACGCTGCTGATGGCCGCTAAACGGCCCGACCTGTTCGATCGGATTATCCTGCTGGATCCGGTGCTGTTTAGCCGGGCCATGATCGGCGTGATGGCGTTGTTGGACGTGGTGGGCCTGCACAGCCGCAACAGCCTGGCAACCCGGGCACGCCAGCGTCAGGCCCGCTGGGAGAGCCGCGAGGCGGCCTGGAACTACTTCCATGAGCGGGGCATTTTCAAAGGCTGGCATGAACAGTCCCTGGCGGCCTATATTGATCATGCCCTGAAGCCGGAGCCCGATGGCTCCCTGAGCCTGCGTTGCCCGCCAAGCCGGGAGGCGGAAATCTTCTGCTCGTTCCCCAGGGGGCTTTGGACTGCCGTAGGGAAGCTCAAGGTGCCCGCCACCATTATCCATGGCGATAAAACTTACCCCTTTGTGCCGAAGTCGGCCCAGGCGGCGCGGCGCAAGAACCCCCTTATAGACTGTCTGGAAGTGCCAGGCGGACATTGCTTCATGCAGCAGTATCCAGAGGATACCGTCCGCTTGGTGCGGGAAAGACTGTCCGCCCGCCCGGCGCGGGTTGCCTAACTGGGAATCAGTTTAAGGAAGGAAGCCAGCCCCGGCCTCAATTCCCGGCTTGGGGCTGGCCTGGTCCTCAATTATTGCCGGCGCAACTGCCGAGCCAGGGTTTGGGCCCGGTCTCGGGCCATCTGGCCGGTTTCACCGCCGCCTTCACTTGCGATCTGGAAATATTGCAGCGCCTGCTGGTGGGCCTCGAGCCCCAGGGCGGCTTCGCCCATGGCATAATAGGCAAGGGAGGTGGGCAGCAGCTCGGCGCTTTTCTGGAGGTCTTGCAGGGCCAATTCGTTTAGTCCCTGTTGCTGGCGGGCCGTGCCCCGTTTGAGCAGATAGGCGTAGTGCTCCGGATAGAGCTCAACCGCCCGGTTGTAGTCGGCCAGGGCTTTTTGCTCGTCGCCAAGCTTTTGGTGGATGTCGCCCCGCAAGGCGTAGAACATGGCTTCCTCGGGCTCCAGGCGAATCGCTTCTTCCGTCTTGCCCAGGGCCGCCTGGATATTGCCTTCGGACAAGGCCTTCACCCCTTCATCATAGGCTTTGTACGCCGGGATGCGCTTGCGCAGTGCCGCTGTGGCCCGGGCATATTCCGCTTTGCCGCGGAATCGGGCGGAGGTTCCCAGCTGCTGTGCTTTGTCCCGGTTTCGGGCCACCCGTTCCTGGGAGGGTGGGTGTGAGGCAAACAGGCCATCAAACCAGCTGCTTTCCCGGTCGCCTGCGAGTTTGACGAAAATTTCCTGAAGCTCCACGGCCGCCTGCGGGTCATAGCCGGCCCGGGCCATGTATTCCATGCCATAGGCGTCGGACTCCAGCTCATGGCCACGGCCGTACTTGGCGATAGTCAGCGTGGCGCCAACGGCAGCGCCCCCCAGGATGATGTCGCGGAAGTCGTTATCGGAAACCATGATGCCTAGCCCTGCCAGCCCTGCGTTGAGGAGTAGGCCCTGCTGCAGGCGCTGTGCACTGTGACGGGCAGCGGCGTGGACAATTTCATGGCTTAGTACGGCTGCCAGCTGGGCTTCGTCCTCCATTTCGGTCAGAAGGCCCCGGTTGATGGCAATCTTGCCCGAGGGCAATGCCCAGGCATTGGGAATGGAACTGTTGATAACCACGAACTCGTAGGGCAGGTCTGGTTGGTCGCTCACCCGGGCGAGCTTCTCGCCCACCTGGCGAACATAAACCTGGAGATCCGGATCCAGATAGTACTGACCGCCCTGGGACTGGATCGTGGGGCCATATTGCTCTGCGCCGAGCTGGCGCTCCTGACTTTCACTGATCAGCATGAACTGGCTTTTGCCGGTCACCGGGTTGGTGGCGCACCCCTGGAGGCCCAGCAAACTCAGGATCAACACCGTGATATTCAGGATTAAGCGTGCCATGTCGAGTTTTTTCCTTGCTCGTAAACCTTCTTGTTCAGTGGAGACTATTCTAACAGTCTCTTGCAGGGCTGATGAATTGGTGGCTGTACATTGTGGGTGGATGACTTTTAGGTGTTGTATCCGCTATATTTCGCACCTTGCTTTGTGATCGGTGTCACGAATTCTGAGGTAATTTCCCATGTCAATCGAGAGTCCGAGCCTCGCTGGGCCCGAGCCGGTTAATGATCCGGTGTTATTCGGGCGGGTCAGGCGCTTTGTGGACGTGCTCGCCCAGTGTCGCGAGCTGGCAATCAAGACGGTGTGCGCAGCACCCAATGACTTGATTCTGGAGCTTCCCTATCAGGAAAAGATCGTCGGTAATCCTGAAACAGGAATCATCCATGGCGGGGCAATTACGACCCTGATGGACACCGCCAGTGGTTCTTGCGTGATCTGTGCCTTGCCGGAGTTTGAGCTGTGTCCCACCCTGGACTTGCGGGTGGACTACATGCGTCCGGCGGAGCCCGGTAAGCCGGTCCGTGCCCGGGCGACCTGCTACCGGATTACATCCAATATCATTTTTACCCGCTGTGTCGCCTATCAGGACGATCCGACAGTCACGGTCGCCCAGTGCGTCGCCACCTTTATGCGGATTGGCAAGAATGCCACACCGCAAGAGTTTCGCAGCATGATCTTGGGGGAGGAGGTATGAATCTGCAGGAAGCCGTACAGGCCGCTCACCAGACCGGAGACTACCGGGACATCATCAACGGCATTCCCTATGCCCGCCATATTGGCCTGGAGTGCCAGCGCTTTGGCAATGACGTGATCTTCATCCTGCCGCAAAAGGGGGCCAACCTGGGGAACCCTATCCTTCCTGCCTTGCACGGCGGAGTGATCGGGGGCTTTATGGAAATGGCCGCCTCCCTGCACCTGATCATGTTCAACGGCATTTCCCACCTTCCCAAGATCGTGGATTTCTCCATCGACTATTTGCGGGCCGGCCTGGACCGGGAGACCTATGCGGAATGCCACGTGTCTCGCCAAGGCAGCCGGGTGGCGAACGTCATCATCACGGCCTGGCAGAAATCCCGTAACGAACCCATTGCCCTGGCCAGGGCGCACTTCCTGCTGGACTAGTCCTCCTGTTTCGGCCTGGAGCCGCCGACTTCCGGTGAGCCCGGGCCGGCGGCATTGAAATTTATTCTCCCGTCCCCATCTTTCCTCCACATTCCAGTTCCGGCGGCATGGAGCGGTCAAAATTCCTGACGGCCGGCTCATGCACGTTTCGTTCAATTTTTACCAGGAGTCATGACTGCAATGGCGAGTGACGCACAGAAGGAAACCCGCGGCTTTCAGACCGAGGTGAAGCAGCTGCTACACCTGATGATCCATTCCCTGTATAGCAACAAGGAGATCTTCTTGCGGGAGCTGATCTCCAATGCCTCGGATGCGGAAGACAAGCTGCGCTTTGAGGCGTTGTCGAATCCAGAGCTCTATGAAAACGATCCAGAGCTGAAGATCTGGCTGGATTTCGACAAGGATGCCAAGACCATCACCATTCGTGACAATGGTATCGGCATGAGTAGGGAAGAGGTCATCACCAACCTGGGAACCATTGCCAAGTCGGGTACCGCGGATTTCCTCTCCAAGCTCAGCGGCGACCAG
>JAJUGC010000043.1 GCA_029268325.1 Gammaproteobacteria bacterium
CGCCCCTGGTGGGTGATCAGGTAATCCGTGACCAGGGCTCCCCGGGAGCGGGGGCCCGGGGGAACTGCCGGTTCCCGGACATTGGTAACGGCCGCCAGGTATCCTTGGCGGTTGAGGCCGAGCCAGCTGCCCCCGGCTTGCAGGTCCTTGCCGCCCAGCAGGTTGGGGGCTTCCGGCCAAAACTGGGCCGGGCGCGTGGGGCGGGCGTGGAACTCGTCCCGGTTGCCAAGAAAGATCAGCGGGTAGCGGGGGTGAAGCTTATAGGCAAAGGCGATCAAACACACGGCACACCTGTTCGGTTATTTTCTCGGTGAGGCCCGACCTCCATGGATGCAAGGTCGGAGCCAGCAGCGCGCAAAGCTGTATGGGGCGGACGGTCCGGTGAGTCTGTTAGGGAGGCCTGGCCCTTGTTAGGGTGAGGCAGTCCCATCGAACCAGAACTCGTTAAAAAGCCGGTTAAAAATTGGGTGTAGAGCCCGCGCGTTCCATGTCGGATATGATACCATGCTTTCTTTCGGCCATCGGCCCATCAGTCTTACCGAACGTTGATTCCTGGTTGTTGATTAGAGGTTGCGCTCCCCCATGCTTGTGCTCGCCGCTTATCTCGTTTTAGGCGCTATTGCCGGAACTCTGAGTGGGTTATTTGGAATTGGCGGTGGCCTCATTATTGTGCCAGCCCTGGTCTTCGGGTTCGGCCTTCAGGGCGTTTCACCGGAGATTGCAGTGCATCTGGCGGTGGGCACCTCCCTGGCGACCATTATTTTCACCTCCATCAGCTCGGTGCGGGCCCATCACAGCCGGGGAGCTGTCCGGTTTGACCTGTTCTGGCCCATGGCGACGGGGATTGTGATCGGTACCGCCATTGGGGTGAACACGGCGGTAGCCCTGAGCGGTGAAACCCTGAAAATGATCATCGGGATTTTTGCCATTGGGGTCGCTATTCAAATGGGCTTCGGACTGAAGCCAAAGCCGTCTCGCGATGTTCCCGGTAAGGCCAGTTTGACGGTGGTGGGCAGTGGTATTGGCTGGGCGTCGGCCCTGTTTGGGATTGGTGGTGGGACCCTCACGGTTCCCTTCCTGTCTTGGTGTAACGTCAGGATGCAACAGGTGGTGGGCACGTCCGCGGCGTGCGGACTGCCCATTGCGATTTCCGGAGCCCTGACCAATGCCTGGGCCGGCTGGGGGCATCCGGATCTGCCAAACTGGAGTACCGGGTTCGTCTATTGGCCGGCCTTGATCGGCATTGCCCTAACCAGCATGTATTTTGCCAAGTTCGGTGTGCGCCTGGCCCATCACCTGAAGCCCGAGGTGCTGAAGCGCTCCTTTGCGGTCCTGCTGGTAATTGTGGGCTTGCGTTTTCTGTGGAGTGCCTGGGCCTGAAAGGGGCTCAGTTAATTACTAAACGAAGTTTGACCGCAACATGAAAGAGGATTTCCATGCTGCAATATCCGCAAATTGATCCGGTCGCCATTTCTCTCGGACCACTGCAGGTTCACTGGTACGGGCTGATGTATCTGGTCGGCCTGGGGGCCGGTTGGTGGCTGGCAACACGCCGGGTGCGGCGTTCTGGCGCCATCATGACCGAGCAACAGGTGGGAGACTTGGTGTTTTGGGTGGCGCTGGGCGTCATTCTGGGCGGGCGGCTGGGCTATGTCCTGTTTTACAACTTTGACCAGTTCCTCCAGGAACCTCTGTCCCTGTTCTACATCTGGGAAGGAGGCATGGCATTCCATGGTGGCTTGATTGGCGTCATCCTGGCGATGCTGCTGTTTGCCCGCAAGCTAGGGCTGAAGTTTTTCCAGATCGCTGACTTTGTGGCACCTTTTGTCCCCATCGGCCTGGGAGCCGGGCGCATCGGCAACTTTATCAACGGTGAGTTGTGGGGGCGGGCAACGGATCTTCCCTGGGGGATGCAGTTTCCAGGCGCCGGAGAGGTTTACCGGCATCCTTCCCAGCTTTACCAATTTGCCCTGGAAGGGGTGGTGCTGTTTGCTCTGCTCTGGTGGTTTTCGTCCCGGCCCCGTCCGATGATGGCGGTGTCGGGTTTGTTTTTGGTGGGATACGGCAGCTTCCGCATTCTGGTGGAGTTCGTGCGTGAGCCAGATGCCCATCTGGGATATCTGGCTTTTGACTGGCTGACCATGGGACAGCTGCTATCCTTGCCCATGGTTTTGGCCGGCGTGTTCCTGATGGTCTGGGCCTATCGCCGTCAAGGGGCGGAGCCCGCTACGGCCAACAACGAGGTCAAACCAGCCAAATCAGCCGGTAAACGTTCAGCAGGTAAGAAGTCATGAAACAATATCTGGAGATGATGCGCCATGTGCGCGAGCAGGGGCATGCCAAAAGCGACCGCACCGGAACCGGAACACTGAGCGTGTTCGGCTATCAGATGCGTTTCAACCTGCAGGAAGGTTTCCCCCTGGTCACGACCAAGAAGCTGCATTTGCGCTCCATTATTCACGAGCTGCTCTGGTTTTTATCCGGCGACACCAATGTGCGCTATCTCCAGGAAAATGGCGTCACTATTTGGGATGAGTGGGCAGACGAAAACGGCGATCTGGGGCCGGTGTATGGCTATCAGTGGCGCAGCTGGCCGACGCCGGATGGCGGCCACATCGATCAGATTTCCAATGTGCTCCACCAGCTTAAAACCAATCCGGACTCCCGGCGTCACCTGGTCGTCGCCTATAACCCCTCCTGTGTGGATCAGATGGCACTGCCGCCGTGCCACAGCCTGTTCCAGTTCTACGTGGCCGATGGGCGCCTGTCTTGCCAGCTGTACCAGCGTAGTGCGGATATCTTCCTGGGCGTGCCCTTCAATATTGCCAGCTACGCCTTGCTGACCCATATGTTTGCCCAGCAATGCGGCCTGGAAGTGGGGGATTTCGTCTGGACCGGTGGCGACGTTCACCTGTACAGCAACCATTTGGAGCAGGCGGACTTGCAGCTTTCCCGTGAGCCCAAACCTCTGCCGCGGCTGGTGATTCACCGCAAACCCGAGTCTCTCTTCGACTACAAGTTTGAGGACTTCGAGATCCTGGACTACGAACCCTGGCCCCATATCAAGGCGCCTGTGGCCGTCTAGGTGGGATTCTGGGACTGGAAGACGAACAAGGCCGGTACTCCGGCCTTTGTTATTTCTGGATTGTGATCCAGCCCGGCTCGAATTCGGAGCGCCAGTTGGGGATAATGCGGGCAACCTATAGAACTCACTAAGGAGCGAGGCCTCGCCATGAAAGTTACCGTTGTCGTTGCCATGTCCACCAACCGGGTGATTGGCCGCAATAACAAGTTACCTTGGTACATCCCGGGCGACCTCAAGTTTTTCAAGCAGGTTACCATGGGCAAGCCAGTGGTCATGGGCCGTAAGACCTATGAGTCTATCGGCAAGCCGCTGCCGGGACGGGATAACATTGTGATCACCCGGGATCGGAGCTGGAAAGCGGATGGGGTCAAGGTGGCCCATGATATTGACCAGGCATTGACCATCGCCAAGGCCAGCGCCGAAACCTCCGGTGCCGCAGAGGTGATGGTCATCGGAGGGGCGCAGATTTATGAGGCGGTGATGCCCCTTGTCGATCGGCTTTACTTGACCCAGGTACAGGCTTTTATTGAAGGGGATGCGGTCTTCCCACCGCTGGATTGGGATGAGTGGGAGGAAATCTCCCGGGAGGACTTTGAGGCACAAGACCCCAATCCCTTCGACTACAGCATTATCGTCTATGACCGCCTGACCCAGTAGTTGCCGCTATTGTGGAGCCCTTGCTGAAGGGGCGAAACAGGGGGAGTAGAAACAAAAACGGGCGCTTGAGCGCCCGTTTTTTGCGCTGGCGGTTAGTCCAGCATATCCAGGTTGCGCACCTCACCCTTGTCGGCACTGGTGGCCAGCAGGGCATAGGCTTTCAGGGCCGGCGTGACGCGACGCTGACGGGGCTGTGCCGGTTTCCAGGCTGCTTTGCCCTTGGCTTCCATGGCAGCGCGGCGACGAGCCAGCTCCTCGGGGGAGACATCCATATTGATGGTGCGGTTGGGGATGTCGATCAGGATGCGGTCGCCATCTTCTACCAGGCCAATGGCGCCACCGGCTGCGGCTTCCGGGGAAACGTGGCCGATGGACAGACCCGAGGTCCCGCCGGAGAAACGGCCGTCGGTCAGCAGGGCACAGACCTTGCCCAGGTCCTTGGACTTCAGGTAACTGGTGGGGTACAGCATTTCCTGCATGCCCGGTCCGCCGCGGGGGCCTTCGTAGCGGATGATCACCACATCGCCCGGCTGGACTTCGTCCTGGAGGATGCCCCGGACTGCAGCGTCCTGGCTTTCGTAAATCCGGGCACGGCCTTCGAACACCAGGATGCTCTCATCGACCCCGGCGGTTTTGACGATACAGCCATTTTCAGCGATGTTGCCGTACAGAACGGCCAAGCCACCTTCGGTGCTATAGGCGTTCTCGACGCTGCGGATACAGCCGTTCTCCCGGTCCAGGTCCAGGGAAGGCCAGCGGGTGGCCTGGCTGAACGCCTGCTGGGTGGGAATACCGGCAGGTCCGGCCTTGAAGAAGGTGTGCACGGCCTCATCGTCGGTGCGAATAATATCCCAGCGGTCCAGGGCATCTTTCAGGGTCGGGCTGTGGACGGTGGGTACGTCTGTGTGCAGCAGGCCGGCCCGGTCCAGCTCCCCCAGGATGGCGGGAATACCACCGGCACGGTGAACGTCCTCAATATGGTAGTTGGGGGTGTTCGGCGCCACTTTGCAGAACTGGGGTACCTTGCGGGACAAACGATCGATATCGCTCAGGGTGAAGTCGACCTGGGCTTCCTGGGCAGCGGCCAGCAGGTGCAGGATAGTGTTAGTAGAGCCACCCATGGCGATGTCCAGGGTCATGGCGTTTTCGAACGCCTTGAAGCTGGCAACGGAGCGGGGCAGCACGGATTCGTCATCCTGCTCGTAATAGCGACGGGTGATGTCGACGATGGTACGGGCTGCCTGCAAGAAGAGCTCCTTGCGGTCTGCGTGGGTGGCCAGCATGGTGCCGTTACCCGGCAGGGAGAGTCCGATGGCTTCGGTCAGGCAGTTCATGGAGTTGGCGGTGAACATACCGGAGCAGGAGCCACAGGTCGGACACGCAGAGCGCTCGTATTCGGCGGCTTGTTCGTCGCTGGCTTTGGGGTCGGCGGCGATGACCATGGCATCGACCAGATCCAGCTTGTGGACGGACAGCTTGGTCTTGCCGGCCTCCATGGGACCACCGGAGACAAAGATCGTAGGAATATTGAGGCGCAAAGCGGCCATCAGCATGCCTGGCGTGATTTTGTCGCAGTTGGAGATACAGACCAGGGCGTCGGCACAGTGGGCGTTGACCATATACTCGACGGAGTCGGCAATGATCTCCCGGGACGGCAAGCTGTAGAGCATGCCGTCGTGGCCCATGGCAATCCCATCATCGACCGCAATGGTGTTGAACTCCTTGGCAACGGCGCCCGCGGCTTCGATTTCCCGCGCCACCAGCTGGCCCATATCCTTCAGGTGGACGTGACCGGGCACGAACTGGGTAAACGAGTTGGCAATGGCAATGATTGGCTTGTCGAAGTCTTCGGTTTTCATGCCCGTCGCGCGCCATAGAGCACGTGCGCCGGCCATGTTGCGTCCCTGCGTGGAGGTTTTAGAGCGATACGTCGGCATGGTTGATCCTGTTTATCGAGGTGTTAGGTGGCTCTCAGGGTTTTGAGCCCATTTCATTAAACGGCTGCACGCGTTTAATGGAATAGGCCACTTGGTTGACGTTTTCTGACTGGTGTAGCTGGTTCCTGGGGTTGGCTCCGGCAACGGTGTTTCCAATCTGAGGGCGCCGCTATCATCCATAGTGAATCGGGCCGAATCCCCTTGAAAAACCTGGCTACCGGGCCTGTATTCGTGAACCGGCCCTACCATTCGCTAGCATATCAGAGAAATGAGCGAGTTTTCATCTATGGCGCGCTGCAAGAGCCGGTGGCACAGAAATCGGTGGCACGGGACCAAGCAGTAGCACGGGACGAGGTGGCACTGGAGTAGGGTGCACTGGAATACAATAAGAGTGGCATAGGAATTAGATTGTATCTGTACGTAAATATAACGCTGCAGTCACAGTGCCAGGGGCGTGGGAGTGCTATCTTAGGGGATTGGTTTGCAGCAGGCGGCCCGGGATCCTGGCAGAAGGGGCGACCTGCATGTAGAGGCAGTATGTGTGCATGAGCTGTACGAATGACAAGTAGTATTGATGTTGAAGTCCTACGAGGATTTGCACCGCTAGGAAGGCTGTCTGAAGAACAATTGGTGCTGTTGGCATCCCGGGTCACGGTACGCCGGGTGCATGCAGGAGGGACGGTGCTGGAGGCAGGTTCGCGGGATAACCAGGCGTATTTCCTGTTGTCCGGCGAGCTGGTGCTCCATGGGGCCGATGGCCAGCTGCTCCGGGTTGTTTCGGGCACACCTGAAGGGCGCAAGCCCATTGCCCCGGTACAGCCCCGCCAGTGCCTGGTCACCGCGGCCGTGGACAGCCAAGTCCTGGTGGTTGATCTCTTTATCCTGGCGCGCTTTCTGAAGGAGGCTCCCGTTGCCGCTGAAAGCGCGGCGGAGCCGGACGATTCCGATGTGGAAAGTCCGACCTATTCCCTGTTGATGCGCTTCTATCAGGACTTGAAGTCCAACCGGGTCAGCTTGCCCAGTTTGCCGGACGTGGCAATCCGCATTCATCGGGTGGCGGAAGAGAGGGACAGCAGCGCCTCGGATGTGGCCAAGGTGTTAAGCCAGGACCCGGCCATGGTGGTGAAGCTGCTCCGGGCCGCGAACAGTCCGCTGTATCGGGGCTGGTCGACGATCGAGACCTGCGAAGACGCCATTGTGCGCTTGGGGATTCACACCACCCGCCAGCTGATCACCATCTTTGCCATGCGGGAGCTATTCCGTACCCGCGCTCCCCACCTTCAGGAACGCATGCGTAAACTCTGGCAGAACGCCCGCGAGGTGGCGGCTATTGCCTTTGTCCTGGCGAAAATGACACCCGGGCTGCGGCCGGAACAGGCAATGCTGGCTGGGTTGATTCATGAAATTGGCGCCATTCCCATTATCCAATATGCGGAAAAGGAGCTGACCCTGTCCAAGTATCCGGAAATGCTGGAAGAGGCGATTGAAGAGTTGCGGGAAGAAATCGGTACCGCGCTTCTCGAACAGTGGGGCCTATCCTCCGACTTGGTGGAAGTCGTGCGCCATGTGGATGACTATTTCTACGACACCGGCACCGACAAGCCGACCTATCTGGATGTGGTCCTGCTGGCGCGCCTGCATGCGGCCATTGGCAAGCCGGAGATGCAGCCACTGCCCCAGATGGAATCGGTACCGGCCTTTCGCAAGCTGGCCTTGGGAGAGCTTAGTGCCGGACGCAGCCTGAAGGTACTGACCCAGGCCCAGCAGGAATTGGCCGCCGCCCGCGGTATTGTGGGCATGCTGTAAAACTTCGTTATTCCTGGCTGTCCCTAGAGTCGATTCCCCTCTCTCCAGGAGGGAGAGGAGGGAAATATTTATAAATCAATTCCTTATAAAACTGGGGCCGGCTACCGGAGGGACAGAGCCCTGCCGGGAAGGTTAGTCGCTGGCGAGATAGGTCGCGACTGCCTCCGGATATTGCCAGAGGACATAAGCCAGGACGCAACCGCCGGCGGCGAGCGCGGCGGCAGTGCCCAGCTTGCCAAACTGCACCGGGTGGCGGTCAAAGGGACTGTAGCTGATGCGAATCAGGCCACAGATGGCCAGCCCCCACAGCAGCCCCCCGATCACGTCGGTCAGCCAGTGTACGCCCAAATAAAGTCGGCTCACTGCAATGAGCAGAGGGGGCAAGACCATGGGCGTGTAGATTTGCCAGCGCTTTTTCTGGCGTGCCTCTTGGGCCCAAAAGGCTCCCAAAAGCCCCCAAAACACCATGGCTCCACTGCTGTGTCCGCTCGGATAGGCGAAGGATTCCAGAGCTTCATGCATGTCATTGGGACGTCCTACCGAGAGCACCAGCTTCAGGAGTGTGACACTGCCGGCCGTAAGGGCTCCGGCGACGGCGACGTGCAGGGCCGCGGCATACTGGCGGCGCAAGCCCAGGAATAGGACGAAAACGATAAACAGGATATAAAGCGGTACCACGTCCCCGATTAAGGTAAGGGTGATGAAAATCGGGTCCAGCAGTGGCTGGCGCAGGCTTTGGAAGAAACTGTAGGTGGCCTGGTTCCACTCGCTGAGGATTCGTGTTTCCAGTACGGCGACGGTGAGCAGGATAAAGAAGAGCAGGCTGAACACGAGCAACATCAGGGAGGGCAACGGGAACTCCTGATGCCCGCTGCGAGGACTGCTCAGGCGCAACCACCAGGAGCGGCTCCAGAGGGAGCGGTCGACCTGGCGGCGGAACCACTGGTAGACCTTGCTGTCCGGCTGAAGCTGCCAGTGCAGGTTGAAGAACACGAAAAAGGTCGCCAGCAGGATGCCCAGAGTGGTGAAAAACACCACATAGAAATGGGCTGGCAGTTCCACGTCGACGCGAATCGAGGCCCCCACCAAGAAACCCGGGAGCATGTACACCGGTGCCCAAAGCAGGGCCGAGATGACGTTGTACAGGAAGAACTGGCGGCTTCTCATGTCGAACATGCCGGCCACCACCGGAATCACCGGCCTCACCGGGCCCACGAAGCGGCCAATCACAATGCTTTTGCCACCATGGCGATAGAAGAAGGTTTCACCCCGGCGCAGAATGCCCGGATAACGGCGAAACGGCCAGACACTGTGGAGCCTTTCGTGGAAAATTCGCCCCAGATAGAAGCTGAGGCCATCGCCCAGGACCGCACCCACAACGGCGGTCAAGAGCGTTACCTCCAGGCTCAGTAAGCCGCTGCCGGCCAGGGAGGAGAGAACGAACATCAGTAAGACGCCGGGAATTAGAATGCCAACAAAGGCCAGGGATTCCAGCAGGGCGGCCACCAAAATGGTGATGGCCAGCCATTCCGGCTGTTCCTGGAGAAAGTCGAGAAGGGGTTGGAGTTGACTGGTATCCATGAAACTGTGGCGTCCGAAAAGCGACAGGATAATCGATAGAAGACGATCCGTCGTCAACTGTTGTTACGGCTAGCAGGTAGATACAGCCCTGGAAAGGCTTTCCAGGGCTGTGGTTCTTTGGGCTGGAGTGACTGCTAACCTGCTCTTGCAAACATTAGCGACCTTTTTGGTGAACCCTATTGTGCCCGGAGGCTTGGGCCACCCGCAATGCTTCGTGGGCCCTCGTGAGCAAGGCCTGTTCGTCGGTTTGTCCCGCGGGGCGGGTCGTGCAGCCCAGGCTGGCGGTCATTTTATCGATCACCGGCCAAGACTGCTGCTCAATGGTGCGGCGAATCCGCTCGGCAATCACCACGGAGCCCTCGGGGTGGGTAAAGGGAAGGAGCACATAAAACAGGCCGTCGCCACTGTAGTAAATGCTATCGCCGGCGCGGGTCATGGTGCGCAGTAAGCTGGAGAGCTCGGCGAGGAGTGCGTTGACGGTGCTTTTCCCATGAACTTCCAGAAGCTGGTGGTAGTAGTCCACCTCCAGGGCAATCAGCGATAACGGATGCCCGCTGGACTCCGAGCGGGAAACTTCCTGCTTGAGGGTGAACTCCAGGTGTTTCAGGTTGTAGGCCCCGGTCAGGGCGTCCTTGATGGCCAAATCCACCAGGGAGCGGGTTTTGTGATGGTAGAGATAGGCATACAGGGCAGCCAGGCTGGTGAGCAGGACAAAGCTGGACAGAAAGCGCAGCGCCTGGAACAGGCCTCCATTGGCCATGAGAGCAATGCCGATCCAGCAGGCGGTAGCCAGGCTGAGGTAGATGGCGGAGCGCAGTGGCACCAACAGATAGCCGAACAGGGCCAGCATATAGGCCCAGTAGTGGGCGTTGGGGTTGCTGCTGAGAACGACACAGCCGGTGAGCAGCATCAGGCCGCCCAGGATCAACAGGTGGCCTGACTGGACATTCTGGTCGTTGCGGCGTGCCCAGCCGTACATGGCGCCAATCAGGAATAGGGGAGCAAACAACAGACCGATGTAGAACAGCTCATAGAAACCGTAGCGCACATTCTGCACGGCCAGCATGACCATAATGATCGCGCCGAGCAGATAGAGGGTGATGTGGGTCCGGGTACGCAATAAGGACTCAGTCATGGTTGCCGTCCTCGTTAGGGGCCAGGTCCACATGGGAACAGGTCTGGTTGCTGCCCCGGGCCTGGGCGACGCTAAGTGCCTGGTGGGCCATGCGGATCAGGCTTTCGCTGTCGTCTCCCACGTTCAGGCCGACCACGCCAATGCTCACTGTTACCGGCTGTTGTTCGGTTCCCAGTTGTTTCTTGCACTGCACGCGTAGTTTCTCTGCAGTCGTCATGGCGTTTTTGGTGTTGGTATGGGGAAGAATGATCACGAACTCCGCCTCCCCATAGCGGTAGTAGCTGTCAAAC
>JAJUGC010000044.1 GCA_029268325.1 Gammaproteobacteria bacterium
CCATCTGTCCGACCGACAAGGCATTACGCAACCAAGCCTGGTTGGCCCGCAGCTCTTCCTCCATCCGTTTACGGGAAGTGATATCCACACAGGTGCCGGTCATCTGATGGAGTTGCCCGTCCCGCCCCCGGGCCACACGCCCTTTATCGATCAGCCAACGGACCGAACCGTCTGCCAGCAGCAGCCGATACTCGGATTCGAACTCTCCTGTTGTCCGTAAATGCTGTCTGAATGTTTTCTGAAAGAGATCCCGGTCATCCGGATGGATCACCGCACAAAACTCTTCCAAAGACAAAAGGTGCGGCATCGCCGGCAACCCCAGCAACAGGGCCAGTGCGGCATCGACTTTGATCTCAAAAGTATCCAGGTCCCAATGGTAAGTTCCGGCTCCGGAGGCAACCAGGGCGGCGGTCAGGCGTTCCTCCTGCTCCTGCAATCCAGACCCACGGCTGGTCTCTGCCCTGATTTCTATAGGCCCGTCCTGCGCACTCTCTACCTGGGCCTGACTTTCTTCCCGTTCAAGCACCTACGTACTCCCCAACCGTTCGCCTGCAAGTTTGACCCATCCCTAAGGCGATATCGGAACAGTCTCTTCAGAGTCTAAGGAATAGGCTTTGGGAGGAACAGAACGATTTGTAGCCTTATGAAAGGCATCACAGAAATAACGAAAAGCACAGCCCAAAAGCCCAATAGAGTGAACACTGGGCGAGCCCTGCCCAGGATGCCTTGCGCGTGACTTGAGATGTATGGGAAGGCTACTGCCCGGATTCGGGCAGAGTTAGTTGCATCTGGCTAAATAGCTGGGCATCAGGCTAAAGAGCTGGGCATCAGGCTAAAGAGCTGGGCATCAGGCTAAAGAGCTGGAGAGCTTGGAAGGGGCAAATGGCTGCCTGAGCCAACCACCCCTAGGGAGCTGGTCCAGCTGTCCGGCGGGATGCGCCCCAGCAGCTCACGGGCCTCATCTTCCGGCACTGGGCGGGCATCTTCATACCACCAGTCGATTCCCAGGAAAGGTTCTTGGGTGGCAATATAGGCAATCTCGTCAGAAATGGCCTGCAACTCATCCATCACCCGAGTCGGGGCAACGGGTACGGCAATCAGCAGCCGGGCGACATCCTGATCCCGCAGCACCCGGGCCGCGGCCCGCACCATTCCCCCATGCTCCAGGCAATCGTCCACCAGTATCACGCAGCGCCCCTTCAACTCGGGACGCGGCCGGTCTCCCCGCAAGGCCTGCTCTTGAGTATCAAGCACCTGCTGCTGGCGGCGGGTTTCCTCTCCCAGGCGCGGCTTGCCGATGGGGTACTCCTGCAGCATGCCGTCGTTCAAAACGGGAATATTGCCGCTGACCACTGCCCCCAGGGAGACTCCGTCATTGTCCGGGCAAGCCAGCTCGCGCACCAGATACAGATCCAGCCCGGCCCCCAGCCCTGTGGCTATTTCATAGGCCACCGGCACCGCATCCTTGGACAAGTCCAATACCAGTACATCCCCCTGATCTTGTTAGGATTCGAGAAAGGCCGCCAGCGTACGTCCCGCCGCCCGCCGGTTGGGAATGGGAAGATTCATAACGACACCCCCTTCATCTTGCCGACACATCCAAGATGTCAGTAGCGCCGTCCTTGCGCTTGCGTTCATCACAGTCTCATTAAGGTTGTGAAGTGCCCTCTCCCGGAAAACAACCCCGACCGCCGGGCATTACAAAAGCGTCAGCCTATATAGATCTCTCCTCGGGAGTATTGCACTCTGGATTTTCCGCGGGCTGTCAGGATAAAGGCCAGGGTCAGGGGCCCCAGCCTCCCCACGAACATGCAGACCAGGATCACGCCCTTGCCGATCTCTGAAAGCTCCGGCGCCAGGCCGCGGGAGAGCCCGACTGTGGCAAATCCCGACATGACCTCGAACAGGATATCCTGGAAGGGAAAGGGCTCGGTAACCGTCAGCAGAAAGGTCGCTAACGCCACCGCCATCAGGGAAATCACCGTAATGGCCAGGGCGCGCGCCACCGTCTCCGGGCCGATGGCACGGCCAAAGACGACCGCCTCGTCCTGCTGCCGGAGCACCGCCCGCGTGGCGAGAATCAACACAATAAAGGTGGTGAGCTTGATGCCTCCGGCAGTGGAGGAACTACCGCCGCCAATGAACATCAGACCGGTCAACAAAGCAACCGTAGCCGGATGCAGAGCTTGGATATCCAGCGTATTGAAGCCGGCTGAACGGGGCGTGGCGGCCTGGAACCAGGCCGCCCACAGCCGCTCCCCCCAGTCCGGCAGGCCGGCGAGCGTCGCCGGGTTACGCCACTCCAGCAACAGGATCAACAGCATCGAAACCGGAATCAGGATCAAGGTACCCGTCAGCATCAGCTTGGTGTGCAGGCTTAACTGCTGGAAACGACGTTTCTGGTGCAGATCGGCGAGCACAGCAAACCCCAACCCGCCGGTGATAAACAGGACAGTGATGGTCAGGTTGATGACCGGATTGCCCACATACGCCGACAAGCTATCCGACTCCAGGGAAAACCCTGCATTATTGAAGGCGGACACTGCATAGAACAGGCTACGGTACAGTCCCTCCCAGAACCCGAACTCCGGGATCCATTGGGTCGCCAGGACCAGCATGCCCACGCCCTCCATACACAGGGAGATGACCAGCAGCACCTTGACCAGCTCCAGCAGGCTGCCCAGTGAGGTGTGATTGAGCGCTTCGCGCAGGATGATCTGCTGGTGTAACCCGATACGGCCCCCCAGCAATTGCAGGATGAGCACGGCAAAGGTCATGAAACCGAGCCCGCCGAGCTGGATCAGCACCAGCAGCACCGATTGCCCAAACAGGGTAAAGCTGCTTCCCGTGTCGACCACCACCAGCCCCGTGACGGTCACGGCCGACATCGCCGTGAATAAGACATCCAGCCAGCTGATGGGCAGATGGGTAGCCCAGGGCGTTTTCAGGAGCAGAGCTCCCACCAGCGCCAATAGGGCGAACACCAAGGCCAGCACCCGAGGCGGCGACAGGTCGATGATTCCTTGATGGAGCCGGCGCAGCTGTGGGGGCCGGACCCAGGGCAGCCACTCCCTCATAGCTCCAGGGCCAGCAGTCGCAAATTGGCCAGCGACCCCACCAGTAGGAACTGGTCTTCCTCTTGCACCAGCCAATCCTCAGGCGGAGGCGCCAAGGCCTCCCGGTTCCGTTTGACCAGCAATAAGCGGAGTGACAGGCGTCCTTGCAGATCCAGCTCGCCCACCGTCTTTCCGGCCACCCGCTCGGTGGCCCGGATTTCCACCACGTATTGGTCGTGTCCCAGGTGGATGTAGTCCAACACCATGGGATAGTTCAGCGCCTGGGCCACCCGCTGGCCCATTTCGAACTCTGGCTGAATGACCCGGTTGACGCCCAACTTGGCAAGGATTCGATGGTGGTTGTGGCTTACTGCTTTGGCCCAGACCTGTTTAACCCCCAGGCCCTTTACCACCAGACTACACAGCACATTGGCCTCAATGTTTTCGCCAATGGCGACGATGACCGCGTCGTAACTGGCAATATCCAGCTCCCGCAGGGCCTTTTCATCTTCCCCATCGGCCACGGCGGCATGGGTGATATGGTCGGCCACTTCGTCAACCCGGCGACGGTTCGCGTCAACGCCCAGCACCTCATTGCCAAGGCGAGCCAACTCCAGGGCAATGGTGCTGCCAAACCGTCCGAGTCCGATTACGGCAAACTTTCGCTTCAATGGATTCAACCTGAGCGCTGCAAGACGTTATCAGATTCATCTTACTCAAATCCGCCTTGGTTGAACCCTTCTCCACCAGGGTGTGTCTTCAGGAGGCAGAACAGCTCTACAGGCCGCTGACCAGCACCTCATCCCAGCGCTGATGTTCCAGGCGCTCGGCAAACTCCTCCGCCAGACGCTCACCCGCATCAATCACCTTTTGCCAATAGCCGATGCGAGTCTCATCGTCCAACTCCACGAAGTCCTTACGATCGGAGATCTTGCCATAGGGCAACTCCGCCACCAGGGAAGGACTGGGCGCGATCATCACCACGTTACTGTAGTGCTCCGGCTTCGGCCGACGCCAGGCCAGCCCCTTGTCGAACCAGCCCGGCACAGCCTTGCTGTAGAAGTGGGGGTAGAACACCAGATCATCGGTCTGCGGCGCAAAGGGCAGGTCAAAGTGATAGTCCACAATGCCCCCGTCGCGATGCACCGGATGGCGACTGCCTTCAATCCCCCTCACCCCTTCCAACACCAGGGGAATGGCCCCGGTCGCCTCTAGCACCTTGGGCAGGTTGTTCGGAGTCAGGGGAACCCGTTCGGTGGGATAATCCCGCAAGTTCAGGAAGGGGGCATCACTGTCCGGCACATGGAACAGAGAGCGGTGGAAGAACCCGGACAGCCAGCGCCGGTTCATGGCATTGGCCGTTGCGGCGAGAAACAACCCCGACAGTTGCAAAGGTTTGGCCTCAACCCCGGTCCAGCCGCGACAGCCGGCGGTCACCAGGTGCAGCTTGAAGACGGGGTTGCTACAAATGCGCTTTGCCCCTTCCTGGCCGATAAAGGAAGCGATCATGTCCCGGCTGGACTGGGAAACGATACGGGCATTCGCCTTGGGCTCATAGCGCAGGTGATGATAGTGATCCCGGAAAAACGTCAGTGCCTTATAGGGATCAGCACTGGCATGAGCTGCCATCCGCCAGCCCCCCACCGATGAACCGAGCAAGTGCAGGGGCTTTTGGCGTCCCTTGAAGAACTCGCTTGCCAAGTAGCGGTCCAGACCGCTCAGAATAAACCACTTGGGCCCGCCCGAGGCGCCAACCATGACCCGGAACTGGTCCTGGCGAATTCCCTCGGACCGGATTCGGGCCAGGGCCTGCGGACCGGCCTTGATCACAAAGGTAGGCTGCTTCATTGTGTTGCTGACCTCAAATTTTGTTCAGATTAAAAGCGGCATCTTGTCGGGCCCGGACCGAAGCCACTACGGCTGCCGGTTCACGACAGCCACTTCAACCCCGCGATCCCTGCCACAATCAGCAGGATGCAGAGAATCCGGGCCAGGGTTGCCGCCTCGCCAAAGAGCACAATGCCCAGGGCTGCCGTTCCAACGGCGCCAATTCCCGTCCAAACGGCATAGGCCGTGCCCACCGGCAGGAACTTCAGGGCATAGCTTAACAGCCCAAAGCTGACCACCATGGCCGCCAGTGTCCCCACAGAGGGCCAAAGCCGGGTAAAGCCTTCCGTATATTTGAGGCCGATCGCCCAACCCACCTCAAACAAGCCAGCAACAAAAAGCACAAGCCACGCCATGATACTCTCCATCAGGAAACTCGGAGTCGTCCCCGAAATACAGGAAGATGCACCGGGGTCGTCCCCGGGGATCGGTCTCATCACCCGGTGATGAGGAAGGGCCTGGCCAGCACTCAGCATGCGGCCTTTGCGGAAAATAAGGCCAAGGCAGTTTATCAAACCTGCCAAAAAAGCACCAAGTCGGATTCCCCTTAACTAGAGTGCGCACCCAAAATTCCCTATAATTGCCGCCTTTATTTTATCCAGGCCACAGGCACCCCCCTTTCCGGGTGTCGGCAGCGGCCACTCCATTGGCAATTCAACTCTAGGAAACCCGCACATGAACTTCGACAAGATCCCGGCAGGAAAAAGCCTTCCCGACGATTTTTATGTAGTGATCGAAATTCCGGCCAACAGCTCGCCGGTTAAATATGAAGTCGACAAGGACATGGGCGCGGTAATGGTTGACCGCTTCATGGCGACCCCCATGTTCTACCCGGCCAACTACGGCTTTATCCCCAACACCCTGTCCGAGGACGGCGATCCTCTGGATGTGCTGGTTATCACCCCCTACCCGGTTGTGCCCGGCGCCATTATCCGCTGCCGTCCGGTAGGTGTCCTGAACATGTCCGACGAAGCGGGCCAGGACGCCAAGTTGCTGGCGGTTCCCCACGGCAAGCTGACCACCATCTATGACGACATCAACGATATCGACGACGTCCCCGAACTGCTGATCAAGCAAATCGAGCACTTCTTCGAAAACTACAAAGATCTGGAAAAAGGCAAGTGGGTCAAGGTGGACAAGTGGGAAGGCCGCGAAGCCGCCCGTCAGGCCATCGAGAAAGCCGCTGCTGCCGTACAAGGCAAGTAAGTCCGGCGATTAGCCTGCGATTTCCTGCAACAGGAAAAAAGCCGAACGGTTTGTTCGGCTTTTTTTGTGCACACCTATCTTCAACGGCCCCTGGCTAGCCCTGGGCCAGCAAGCTGCGCAGGTCACGAATGGCCGTATTGGCGCGAGAAATATAGGACGCCATGGTCAAGGAGTGATTGGCCAGAACTCCAAAGCCGCTGCCATTGAGGATCACCGGACTCCACATGGGGGCCTGGGCGGCCTCCAGCTCCACAATGATCTGACGCAGGCTGGGCAAGGCATTCTTGTTTCTCAGGACCTGTTGAAAGTCCACTTCCACTGCCCGCAGCAGGTGCAGCAGCGCCCAGGTGGCGCCCCGGGCCTCATAAAACACATCATCCAGCTCCGTCCAGGGAGTCGTTACCTGCTCCGCCGTCAAATCCACCTCCTCCTGGACCACCGGCTCCCCCGCCAGGGAGAGATTGAGACGGGGCTTGCCGACACTTTCGCTGAGCCTGTTGGACAGACTGCCCAGCCGCGTCTCCAGGTTGGCCAGCCAGTTCCGCAGGTTGTCGGCGCGGGCATAAAAGTGGGCATCCGCCCGGCTGGGATCGGCCAGGCGGGCCAGATAGCTCTCCAGGGCTTCGATGCCCCGCCGGTATTCCCGCTCGGTGGAAGGGATCGCCCAGCTTCCGTTATCGAAGTTAAATTGCGGCTCCGCCACCCGCAGATCCCGATCCTCTACCGACTGGCTCTGGGAGCGGCTGATATCATTGCGCATGGAACGGGCCATATCCCGCACCTGGACCAGGACGCCAAACTCCCAACTGGGCATATTGTCGAGCCAGATGCCCGGCGGCATGACGTCGTTGGTGATGTAGCCGCCGGGCTTGTCCAGAAGAGTCTTTGCCAGGGTAATCAGCGTGGCGGTGGTAACGTAACCGGTCACGGGCTGCTGGTTATTGCGCAACGCCATCTGCTCGGCATTTTCCTGGACCGGGAACAGATCCGGCTCGCTGCTCCAGTAAATCCCCAGCACAATGACCACCACCAGATACACCGCCAGGGCACTTACCAGGACTTTCGGCAGCAGTCCCCGCCCCATCAAGGCTTGCAACCGCGCCCATTGACCTTGCAAAAACTCTCTCATGGTTTGTGACCACCTCATCTTGGTTTGATCATTCGATCCCTTCCCAGGGGGATGCCTGGGGCCTGCACAGGTAATAACCCATCGCGGCATCAAATCCGAGCTCTTCGATCAAGCGCCACTCATCTTCATATTCGACGCCCATGGCCACAACCCGGACGCCCAAGCCCCGGGCAATCTGCATCACCGATCGCAGGAAAAACTGGTTATCTCGGCTTTGGTGCAGATCCCGGATAAAGCTCTGATCGATTTTAATGAAATGGATCGGCAGATGTTGCAGGTAGCCAAAAGGAATGGCGGTTGCTCCGAACCGGTCGATTGCCACCTGATAACCCAACTCACTCGCCCGGGCGGTCAGTTGCTCCACCTGGGTCTGGGCATAATGCAGAGTATATTCAGGAATTTCCAGCACTAGCCGCCGGGTCTCCTGGGGCTGCTGCTCCAGGCGGGCCTGCAGCCACTCCACAAAGCCCTGTTCCGCCAGGCTGCTTGGGGACAAGCTCAGGGCATAACGCGCCTCTCCCCCATGCTGCTCTATATGCTGCAACAACAGCTCCAGCACCAGCTGGTCAAATTCCTTGGACAAACCGAAGCGCTTTGCCATGGGCAGAAACAACCCGGCCACCAACGTATGGCCGGCCACCTCGATCCGGGACAACACCTGATGGTGCACAACCGTTTGCCGGTCCAGGCTTAAAACCGGCTGGAAATACAATTGCAGCGACCGATCCGCCAGCACCTGCCGCAATATCCCCAGCCATTCCGAGGCCGAATAGGCATGCTGTTCGGGAAACTGCGCCCGATCCTCATGCAGGTAGCGCTGCCAGCCATTGGGGCCGGTGGCCTGGGCCTTGCGCAAGGCCATGTCCGCCTCCGCCAGCAGGGCTTCCCCGTCTCGCTGGTGCAGGCTGGAGGTGATGCCGATGTGCAGCACATCGTTGCGGCACATCTTCTTGACGGCGGGCAGGCTGGCCAGCCGCTTCAGTAGCTCATCGGCAAACCGGTCGCCCTGCTCTTCAAGCAGACCGGGCAGGTACAGGGCAAAGTCAGCACCTGAGCGCCGGGCCACCAGCGCACCAATCACGGATTCACTGGAGCGGCGCAGCTCCTGGGCCACCTCCCAGAGCAGGTTATCCCCTTCGGCACGGCCAAATTCCTGGTTGAACTCGGCAAAGTTGCCCACCTGCAGCAGCAACAGGCTACCCACCGCAAAGTGGGGCTCTGACTGTAAGCCGGCCTGCAGGCGCTTGTCGAATTCAAGCCGGTTGGACAACCCGGTCAGGGAATCCCGATAGGTTTGCTCCCGCAAGGCCTCGATTTGGTTCAACTGTTCCTGCTGGACCTGTTCCAGGCGCTCGGCCATATGGTTCATCGCCGTGGCCACCTGACGCAATTCAGTGGTTCTGGGCAAGGGCGAACGGGCACTGAAGTCCCGCTGGCGGATGGCATTGGCCTGGCGTTCAATCCGGTGCAACGGCTGCAGAATCATGTACACCAGGGCCCGCACCACCAGATAGCCCAGCACGGCGATCACCACAAACCAGATCAGTTGCGCACGGATCAGCTGCCACAGGTCCCGATAGGCAAATCCGGGATGACTCACCACCGTAACCGTTCCCAGCTGGTTCCAGCCGCTGACCACGTCGGCTCTGCCCTCTGGTGTTGTCAGCTCGATCCAGTTCACGAACCAGCCGGGCACGCCTTCCAGGGCCATATCCGACTCCCGCACAACCAGGGGGCGCCCGTCCAGGTCCGACAGCACAATCCGCTGGTAATAGCCGCTATCGTAGATGGCGTTGATCACAGAGCCCGCCACGGCCAGATCCCTAGCATCCACCGCGGTCGACAGGGACAGGCCCAGGGACGTGGCGGCATCCTGGGCGTGGGATTGCAACTGGGCCTGCATGTATTGGCGCAGGTTATACAGGTTGGACGACAAGGTTCCGAGCAAAAGCAACAGCAGCAAGCCGCTGACTGCCAGCTCCAACACACACCTCAACGTCATGCCGGAGCCTGTTCCGTTCTCAGCCCCCTTCATTGCCGACCTCCTCAAATTCATCGCACTGTTTCATCACACCGTGCTTCCTGCCTGTCGCAGGCCTATTCCATCGCTTTTCAGTCTCAATTGGCAACAAAATGTCTTTTTTTACATTCACTGACATTTAGCGGCTATATTTAAGCAGTAGGCGGATCTTATACTCTTGCATACTTTAGCCAACAACAAATAACAAAACCGAGGCACAGACCGAACAATCATGACTTTGTGCGTGTCGCCATTATCGCCAGCCTTAATTTCAAATAATTTTTTTAAACAGCTGCGGGGCCACCATGTCATCATCTGAAGACCAGCGCGAACAACTTAAACGGCACTTTGCCAAACGTGTGACCAACCAGGCGCGAGTAGTTCTGGATGCATGGCAACACTGGCTGGATCAGAAGTTTGCCGATCCCCGCTGGCTGGAGGAACTGGAAGAGGCCAACGAGAAGCTGGGCAAATACGCCGCCCGCTTCGATATGATGCACCAGCTGTCCATTGCCCAGAAAATCAGCACGACCCTGAAAGAGCTACGGCTACGGGACCAGGGCCTTAGCCCCGAGTCCCAGGCCAGCCTGTCCCGCTTAATGGATACCCTGGCCGAGTCCATCATTCGCAAAACCGACAGGGATGCCCCCGAGGCTCCGCGCACCTTCCTGCGCTCACCGGTTTACCTGGCCTTTAACCAATATGAAACGGCCTACCGCATCATCAAGCAGATGGACTTTTTCGGGTTCCGCGGCCAGCAGTTCGAAACGGCCGAAGAGCTGCTATTAGCCACCCAAAAGCACAAGCCGGAGACCATCGTCATCGACGTGGACTTCGGTGAAACCAAAATGGGTGGCATCAACCTGATCAAGCAGATCCAGGCCAACCATGAAACCCCCATCCCGGTGATTTTCGTCTGTGACGACGAAGGAGACATCGAAACCCGTCTGCAGGCGGTGCGTGCCGGTGGCGAGGAGTTTTTCGCCTGCACTGTGGATCCGGGCCAACTGGTGGAGAAGATCGAGTCCTATACCCGTGCCACCCCCCAGGAGCCCTACCGGGTTCTGGTGGTGGATGACTCCCGGGCCCAG
>JAJUGC010000045.1 GCA_029268325.1 Gammaproteobacteria bacterium
CTGAATGTCGGGATGATTCAGTTCAGGCTGGGGCGCGAGACGCTGCCTGGCCCGTTCCTCCCGGTATAGGACATAGGCGCGGGCGATCTTCTGGAAGCCCTGGCGCATTAGCCCCAGCTCCACTAAGTCCTGGATTTCTTCGATATGAATGGTGCCACCCTCGGGAAAGCGCCGTTGCAGGCGGGCGGTAATATCGTCGGCGAGGCTTTGGGCGGCATCGTGGACCCGGGCGGAGCCGGACGCCTGCTGCCCTTCCACCGCCAGAAAGGCCTTGGTGATGGCGATGGCAATCTTGCGAGGGGTATAGGCCACGGCCTGACCGGTCCGCTTGATCACCTGGAGTTGCGCCGAAGCGCCGGAATCGGAAGAAGTGCCCTGGGAAGACGGGCGGGTTACATGACTGCTAAGCATGGCAATGTCCTGTTCGCGTTGGCTTGATACCTTCGCGACTCAGGTCTTTGACCATGAAAAAGCACAGGTCCGCCGAGAACGGGCGGACGCCAGGAAATGCTCTTTCATTACCCCAAATCGCGAAGGCATGAACTCCCTCAGCCAGGCTGAGGACTTTGGCAGGTCTTCGGACTTGGGGGCTGGGGTCATCCAGTGATGACCGGGCCTAGGGCGACGGCTTCCCATTTGCCATGCAAACAGTGCCTGAGCTGGAGCTCCTGTCGCCTTCGTTCCCCCTTACCGCTGCGCGTCAGTTCCGGACTCTCACCGGATTCCCTGAGCACCACAAGATGTGGGCTTTAACCAAAGTACGGAAACTATATATGGAATGAGGGTGACTGGCAAGCTACCAGCTGGGGTGGAGTGTTAGGGCCTAGGGCGCCTCCGGCGTTGTTAACTGCACCGGCACTGCGAGGGGCATCAGCCTGATCGCCACGCCATCTGTTTGCGCGAGTTCCATAAGCTGGGTCATGGAAGCTTCCATATCGTCCAGCAGGTAGGGCAGAGCCTGTAGCGGTTGATCCAGGGGACGGCTGAAATCATCCCAGTGAATGGGAATCACTAGTTGCGCGGCTGTGGCCTGAACCGTTTCTTTCCAGTAGCTGCGGATGAAGTCTCCAGGCTGTTTGCCCAGCAGGCCAATGCTCAGGAATACCACATCGGCCTGTACCTCCTGAAACAGGCCCGGGACATAGTGGGCGCTGGGCACAATCAGAATGCGTCCCTGGGGATGGTTCAGAAGAAAGCTGTAGTTCTCACCCAGCCGGTAATCGGCAAGCCGGGCAGGCGGCGTGAGGGGCTGGTCGATGGTGCCGGGTGTGACCGGGTCCGGTGAGTGGGGTGTTTCGAAGATCCGGATCTCGAACTGGCCCAGATTCAATATATCGCCATGTTGGATCACCCGAATCTGATCCTCGCCAAGCCCGCCCCCTCGTCCGATATTAGCGGTGGATTCCGAGCCCATCAGCCGGGCGCCTAATGTTCCGGCCACAACGGCGGAGTCCATGGCATGGTCGTGGTGGGAGTGGGCGACGAATAGTGCATCGGCCTTATCTACCTGACCTAGGGCCAGAGCGGCGTCGATGCGCGCCAGATCCGGGCTCAAAGGCATGAAGAGCAGGCTCAGCCAGCTTGGGCGGGAGAAAAAGCCATCAATCATGACGGTTGTTTCGCCATCGCCAATGGTCAGGGTGGAGACTCCGAACCATTGGGCCTGCAGGCCGGAGTCCTGCTCTGAAGCTGGCAAGGTAAGTTCTGTATAAGGCGTCAAGGGTGGGGAAGAGAAGAGTTCAATGGCCAATAAAATCACAGTGGCCAGCACAATGATTGTCGCTAAAAGCCCGATACGGACGGTGCGCCTCATGTCAGCTCCAGAGTCCAGGGAACGTTTCTTCCATCCTAGTCAACATTGGCCCGACCGTTTGTGAATCTGTCGCTAAAAATCCTATATCCCCTCCGGGAGAGGCCCGGAGGGGGCGGAGTTAAAGCTTGTCTCCTCGCAGGCCGGCGACTTCAGTTTCTAAGGCGGCAGCGGTGACCCTTTCCGGCTGCCAGGCCGGGCCGGCCAGGATATTCACCCGAGACCAGAACCGGCGCGGTAGCTTGCTAAGCGCACCCCCATTGGCGTGGCTGAAGTAGGAGCCCCAGAGACCTTGCAGGGCCATGGGGATCACCGGGACCGGGTCACGTTCGATGATCTTTTCGATACCGGCGCGGAAGGGGTTGAGCTGGCCATCCCGGGTCAGTTTGCCTTCGGGAAAGATACAGATGAGGTTGCCATCCCGCAGCTCTTGGCTGATTTTCTCGAACGCCTCATGGTAGGTCTTGGGGTCTTTTTTCTCAGGCGCGATCGGGATGGTGCGCGCTGCCTTGAAAAAGGCTTTCAGGCCCGGAGTTTCCGAAATGGCTTTGTCCATCACAAAGCGGATCGGTCGACGGCTGGCACCTGCCAGCAGCATGGCGTCCACGTAGCTCACATGGTTGCAGACCAACACTGCAGGGCCTTCTTCCGGGATATGTTCCAGTCCCTCTTGGCTGACCCGGTACAGGGTGCGGCTGAGCAGCCAGATGACAAAGCGCAGGGTAAATTCCGGCACCTGCCGATAGACATAGCCCGCCACAAAGATATTGAGGATCGCCAGCACCAGGAAATATTCGGGAATGCTGAGCTTGGCCACCACCAGCAGCAAGGCTGCAAAGGCCGCCGCAATCACCATGAACAGGGCATTGAGGATATTGTTGGCGGCAATCACCTGGGCCCGCTCTTTCTCATCACTGCGGGTTTGTACCATGGCATACAGGGGCACGATAAACAGACCGCCGAACAGACCGATCAAGAGCAGGTCAATGAGCACGCGCCAGTTCTCAGAGGACGCCAGGAAAGCCCAGGCTGTGGCCGGTTCACTCCCGGCTGCGACGGCGGGACTCGCGAAATAAAGGTCAATTCCAAACAGGCTGAGACCCAGAGAGCCGATGGGCACAATGCCCAGCTCGATCCGGCGACCGGACAGACGTTCACACAGCAGAGAGCCCGCGCCAATACCCACGGAGAATACCGTCAGCAGCAGGGTGACCACCTGGGGCCCGCCAGCCAGCACATCCTTGGCGAAATTGTTGAACTGGGTCAGGTAGCTGGCTCCCAGGAACCAGAACCAGCTAATGGCCAGGATCGACAGCAGCACCGGACGGTTTTTCTTGAGGGAGGCGACGGTGTGGACGATTTCGGTGACCGGGTTCCAGTTGATGGGAAGAGCCGGGTCCGGCGCTTCGGCTTTAGGGATGCCCCGGCTGGCCCAATAGCCCAGCAAGGCACAGAGGATAACGGCTCCCGCAATCAAATAGGTGCCCGCCGGCAATTCGAACAGGATGCCACTGAGGATGGTGCCCACCAGGATCGCCAGGAAAGTACCCATCTCCACCAGCGCGTTGCCGCCCACCAGCTCTTCTGATTTCAGGTGTTGGGGCAGAATGGCGTATTTGGCGGGCCCGAAGAAGGCGGATTGGGTGCCCATGGCAAACAGCAGCAACATCATCAGCCAGACGGACCCGGCCAGGAAGGCGGCAGCGCCCAACAGCATAATCAGGATCTCGGCCAGCTTGATCCGGCGAATCAGCCAGGATTTCTCGAATTTATCGGCCAGTTGCCCGGCCATTGGGGAAAACAGGAAAAACGGCAGGATGAACAGGCCGGCGGCCAGGTTCACCAGCAGGTCACTGTTGAGTTCTCCCGATTGCTGGGAGGCCACGAAGGTGACATACAACAGCAGGCCGGTCTTGTAGAGGTTGTCGTTGAAGGCACCAAGCGCCTGGGTGAAGAAGAAGGGGCGAAACCGGCGGGTGCGAAACAAGCGAAACTGGCTATGGTTTTCCATGGTCTCTTCCTTAAGCCTGGGAGGCTGTCCAACTTTGCAGGTAATTGTTGATTAGGGAGTCAATCAGGTCGCTGCCCTGGATGTCGGGCTCCGCGAACAGCTTTTCATCCACACAGAGCACGGTGATGCCATGCACACCGCCCCACAGGACTCGGGTGGCGGTTTGGAGTTGTTTGTCCGTGGCTCCTGGTTTGAGTTCGCCAAGCAGCCGTTCCAGCAGGGTAAACAGGTTTTGAATCCGCTGGTTGTGCCACTCGGGCAAGGGTTCCTGGGGGCCCAACTTGTGTTCGAAGATCAGTCGCCAGCGGTTACGATGGGTGAGGGCAAAATCCAGATAAGCCTGGGCAATCTGGTGAAGGGCCCGGGCGGGTTCGGGTTTGTTTTCCAGAGTCTGGTTGAGGTGGGCAGCCAGTTCATCCAGGGTTTCCGCATTCACCCGCAGTAACAGGTAGTTCCAGCTTCCAAACGAATGCACCAAAGCACCCGCTGAATAACCGGCCCGTCTGGCCACTTCTCGCAGGCTAATTTGTGAAACCGGTAACTCTTCCAACATTGCACAGGTTTGAGCAAGTACGCGCTCCTGAAGCTCTTGGGGGGAGCTGTCCGATCGCCGAGCCATGATTTTTATTCCTTTAAACGCTGTTTAATTGTTCGCAACAATAAAACGCTGTTTAATTAAAGTCAAGTGGCTGCTAACCAGAAGACGGGCGGTCTTTTTATGGCGCTGAACCTTAGGAGGAGAGTGCCTTGTGGGGGAGGGGGCGGCATTTCAGGAAGTCGAGGATAAAGGGAGATTGTGTGGCGCCGGCTCAGGGGATGGCGGGTAAAACATCCCGCTTGGGAATCAATAAATAAAACAGGTTTTCATCGATTTAACAGGCTTTTAGTTCAAAAATTTTTGACGTTCGGCGGAGGAGGGAGAGCCTATCATTAGAGTCCGGTGGATGAGCTGCAGAAGCAGCAGTACGACTGGGCGCTTGTTTCACCGCAGGCTGTGGCTCACCCGAACTTCATCACCATGGAGGGATGAGCCATGGATACTCTACAACTACGAACTCTCTCCGGAAGCTCCACAACAGTAGACGCTGCTGAACTGGAAGCCTTTCGCGCCCACCTGCAAGGTGAGCTCCTGACACCCGACCAGCCGGCCTATGAAGACGCCCGCAAGATCTGGTACGCCATGATCGAACGCCGGCCGGCCGCCATTGTCCGCTGTCGCACCGTCGACGATATCGCCCATGGGGTCAATTTCGCTCGCAGCCATAACCTGTTGATCTCGGTGCGTGGCGGCGGCCATAACATTGCCGGTAATGCCCTTTGTGAGCAGGGGTTGATGATTGATCTGTCCCAAATGAAGGCCGTACAGGTTGATCCCGAAACACAGACCGCCAAAGTGGGGCCTGGTGCCACCCTGGCGGATTTTGACCGGGAGGCTCAAAAGTATGGGCTGGCCACGCCTTTGGGAATCAACTCCACCACGGGTGTTGCCGGTTTGACCCTGGGCGGTGGTTTTGGCTGGCTGACCCGTAAATATGGGGTCACAGTGGATAACCTGATCGGCGCCGATGTGATTACCGCCAATGGCCAGCGGGTGCATGCCAGTGAGCAGGAGAATGCGGATCTGTTCTGGGGTATTCGCGGGGGGTGGCGGCAACTTTGGCATCGTCACCAACTTCGAGTTTCGCTTGCATCCGGTCGGCCCGGAAATCACGGCGGGTCTGGTGGTGTTTCCCTTCGACCAGGCCAAATCTGTGCTCTATCAGTACCCGGCGTTGGCCGCCAGTCAGTCCGACGATACCATGGTTTGGGTCGTGTTGCGGCATGCTCCGCCCCTGCCTTTCCTACCTGCTGAATCCCATGGCCAGAAGGTGGTGGTGATGGCGTTTTTCAGCATCGCCTCTCCCGAGGAAACCGAACGTCAGCTCAATGCCGTGCGCGCCTTGGGCCAGCCCCTGGGCGAGCATGTGGGGCCGATGCCTTATACGGCCTGGCAGCAGGCCTTTGATCCGCTACTGACACCGGGGGTTCGCAACTACTGGAAGTCCCACTTCTTCGCCTCTCTGGATGAGGGCGTGCTGGACGTGTTCCTGGACTTCTCCTCACGCTTGCCGTCGTCTCACTGTGAAATCTTTATCGGCCAGTTGGGCGGTCAGGCGTCCCGGATTCCGTCGGGCGCTACCGCTTATTCCCATCGGGACGCGCAATTCGGGATGAACGTTCATGGTCGCTGGGAAACCGCTGCTGAGGACACGCACTGTGTCGCCTGGTGTCGGGATCTGTTCAAGGCTACTGCGCCTTATTCCACTGGCGGCGTCTACGTGAACTTCCTATCCCAGGATGATGTGGATCGTATCCCCGCCGCCTACCGGCCGGAGGTTTGGACCCGGCTGGTGGAGCTGAAGAATAAGTGGGATCCGCAGAACTTATTCCGGATGAACCAGAATATTCAGCCCAAAGTTGTGAAGGAAAGAGCGGAAGAGGCGACTCTGGTTTAAGTGCCAAGCGATAACCCGCCTGGGGAGCCGGGCGGGTTTTTAAGCAACAGGATTGCCAATCCGTTTCTCGAGGCAGGTTTTGTACTTGAGCCGGGCTTCTCTGGGGCAAATGAGCCCCGTAATAATTTTGCCCACCTCAGACTCTGCCACCATGCACACCCACAAAACGCTGCAGGATGGCCTGCAGTTCAGCCACGCTCATATCCACATGCTCCACGACACGTCCGTACAGCATGGCTGTGGGTACATTCCGTCCATTCCTTTGGTTTTGTAGTTCCTGAAGACACACCAGAACAATCCGTTCCTTGGTGGTCAGTCCATCCCGGACATCCGGAATCTGGTCATGGTTAGGCGAGTCGTCCATGGGCGGGAGATCCTGCTGTTCAGTATGTTATGAAGCCTTGGGCCACAGAATCATTTGCGTACAGCGGAACAGGGCAATTTTCCGGCCGGTGGCTTCATCAGTGACCACAGCATCCCACACATGGGTATTACGCCCCAGATGCTGCGCGGTAGCCACACAGGCAAGGGCACCTTCCCGCAGGGTGCCCAAATGATTGCTTTTCAGTTCGATGGTGGTGAAAGACTGGGCACCTTCCGGCAGATGGGCCACGGTGGCATAGCCACAGGTGGTATCGGCCAGGGCAATCACGCTGGCGGCATGCAGATAGGTGTTGGGCGCCAAGTGGAAGGGTTTGATCTCCATACGGCTGGAAACGCTCTGCTCCTTGACGGCCACGACTTCAACGCCCATGTAGCCGGGCAGGCGCTCTTGGCCCCGTGCTTTCAGGCTCTCGACCGTAATATCTTGGCGTAATGTGGACATGGAGGTTCTCCTCGGGTTGAGTGAATTATTCTTGGTTATTTGTGTTCTGGATGAAGCTCTAGGTTAAAAGATTTAAGGCTCGCCGGAGGGCGCTACAGCCGAATCGACCGCAGTGGCTTCGTATCGCACCTATACTAGCAGACTGGCCGTACAGCTCGGGATGAATATGGGGTTTTTGTCCCAGATTCCTATGGGAGGAGGATTCATTATGGGGTACAAACAGGCATGTCTAACGGCCGGTGCACTGTGGCCTACACCCCTGGCGTTGGCGGAGTAAAAAGTTTAGGGAAGGCTGCAAAAAGTGCTGGATAATAATGAGAATAATTATTATATAATGCCGATTCTCATAAAACTTGAGGGTAAAGCATGAAACTGACCGCTGTTGTTGCTGCAGCTGTTCTATCGTTGTCGACTGGTCTTGCCGTGGCTGATGATGCTTCGGTGGCCAAGCAGGGAAAAACTACCGAACGGGCGGTGGTATTGGATTTCGGAGCCCTGGACACCTTGGATGCCCTGGGGTTTCAAGCCAGCGTGGTGGCCGTGCCCAGACAGGGGCTGCCGGAGTATTTGTCCCAGTTTGACAATGAGCGTTATGCCGATGTTGGCGGTCTGAAAACGCCGAACCTAGAGACCATTGCCAAACTGTCGCCTTCCATGGTGCTGATGACTGGCCGTTCCGGAGAGCACCGAGAAGCTCTTGAGGAAATTACCACCGTGGTGGATGTCAGCCTGGGCACGGACACTGACTACATGACGGCTTTTGATGCCAATATCCGTAAGCTGGCGGAGCGCTTCGGCGCGGGCGAGCAGGCTGAGAAAAAGCTAAAGGAGTTGCATGAGAAAGTCTCCAAGGCGCGTACCGAGGTTCCGAAAGAGGCCAAAGTCCTGGTGGTCACCCACAATGACGGCCGGCTGATGCTGAACAAGCATCCGGTGGTGTATCAGGTGCTTCAATTGCCCGAGCCTGTACTGCCGCCCAACGTGAAGAGCGAAAAACGTGGCGAGCGGGTGTTCACGCCGCTGTCGGTGGAGGCCATCCAGGAAATCAAGCCTGCCGTGCTGTTGGTTGTTGACCGGAGTGCCGCTATTGGTGGTGAGCCGTTGCATCCGGAATCACTGCAAAAGTCCTTGGGCAATACCAAGATTAAGGTGCTGTCTCCGGCGTTGTGGTACCTGTCCGGTGGTGGCCTGCAAAGCCTGAGCCTGCAAATCGACGAAGTGGTGGACGCACTGTAAGTCCTGGTGCAGTTTCATGAAAGTATGACAGGGGGAGCCAATGGCTCCTCCTGTTTTTTGTGAATTGAATAGAACGCTATTGTGAGCGGCTGGAACGCTTGGGCTTCTGCGGGAGTTCGTTTTCTTGCGCTGCGGCTTTTCGAGCTCTGAACAGGAACACGGTGCCGATCAGACGCGTTTCCACCTCCACAAATCGTTGTCTCAATTCGGATTCGATAGCCTCGGCCGTGTCGTCACGGTTGCAGAAGATGCCGCGCCGGTTATAGAGGCTTTTCAAAGTCTTGCTGAACAGGTTGTCCGCTCCCTGGTTGACGATGGTGGCCCCAAAACAGACACCATCGTCTTTCAAGTGGGTCTTGATGTGGTCGAACACGATCCCTTTCTGGCGGGGCGTACCCGGCAGGCAGTGCAGCACATAGTTGATGCCGACAGATTCGAAGCTGGTATCGAGCCCCTGGAATGGCTCCAGTACATTGGCCCGATAAATCCGTGGGTTGAAACGTTGAAGACGCTCCGCGGTTTGCTGCAGGCAATGACGGTTGAGGTCAAATAACACCAGATCGTTCACCGGCTGGCGCGGTACACAGTATTCCAGGAAATAGCCGGTGCCGACCCCGATTTCCAAGTGGCTGGGGCTAACGTACTGGTCGTACAGATGTTGAATGTAGTGGCTGGGGCAGCGCCAGGCGATGCGGTTGGAGAGTCCGAGCACGAGCGGGTCGTAGAGTGACAAGGTGAGCTTGGTGTAAATGGCCTGACCAGGGCGTGGATCGAGTGGGCTCTCCATGAGAATCATCCTTGTCGATGGAGGATTTTTGTACTGATTATACCCATCTTCCATAAGGGCACAACAAAGCCTCTGGGAGAGTGCGGCTTTCGAACTCCACCAGTTGGGATGAGGGGTTGTCTGTATCCAGGCTTGTCTTTCAAGATTCAGGAGCGGTGACTTGAAGTGCCACGGCAGCAATTCGCTCTGCCGAACTGTAGGCGGGTTCCAGCAACTCTTCTCCGAAGACATCCGGATCCAATTCTTGGTAGCGGTACAGGAAGCCGGTGTTGTCCAGTGTGTGCTGCACGGCTGAGAAAAACGGATCTTGCCCCTCCTGCATGGCGACTCCGGTGTAAAGCAGCAATACTCCGCCCGGGGTGAGGCTTTCAAGGGCCGTTTCCACGATCGCCAGTGACAAGGCACTCCCCAGGGGGCCGCCTCCGTGACGGTAAGCCCGTTGGGCCGGGTCGTTGAGGTAGGGCGGGTTGGCCATGATCAGGTCAAACTGGCCGGGCACCTCGGATACCAGATTGCTTTGACAGCAGATCAGATGGGCGACGCCGTTAAGGGCGGCATTCACCCGGGTGAGGCTTAAGGCGGCCGGATTGATGTCCGTGGCGAAGGTTTCGGTTTCCGGCTGCTCAGAGCTGAACACGATAGCGCCGGGGCCGGCCCCACAGCCAATATCCACGGCGCGTCGGATAGGACAGGCATTTCTGTCCAGAAAGTCCTGGATCATCCGGGCGAACCGGTAGGTGTCGGGCCCGAAAAACACGGAGTCAGCCGCTTCCGTTGGGTAAGCCGAGTGGAAGAACAGTTTCCCATGGAGGGTGGATGCCCGTAATCGGCTTTTCCAGCCCAGGGGGTGGGGTGTCAGTATTTTTGCTTCTTTCATCAGGTCGAAGATAGGGGCCGGCAGTATCTCTTCCTGGAATGGCCGGTTCCAGCCGAACACATCGCGAAGTGTCCGGGCAGATTC